>NZ_CP154874.1:3005000-3202500 GCF_041729615.1 Pseudomonas alcaligenes
GCTCTTCGCGTCGATCAGTGCCCGCGCGCCCTTGGCGGTAGCCTGGGCGATCTGCCCGCGGACGAACTCGGCGGCTTGGGCGCGCACCAGCGGGCCGAGGGTGGTGGCCTGGCCCAGCGGGTTGCCCAGCACGTACTGGCGAGTCAGTTCGACGAAGCCTTCGACGAAGGCCGGGTAGAGCTTGTGGTCGACGTAGATGCGCTCGATGCCGCAGCAGCTCTGCCCGGAATTGAAGAAGCTGCCGTCGACCAGGTTCTCCACCGCGTGGGCCAGGTCGGCATCGGCGCGCACGTAGGCCGGGTCCTTGCCGCCCAGCTCCAGGCCGACGCCGATGAAGTGGCCGGCGGCGGCGCTCTCCATCATCTGCCCGCCTTCCACCGAGCCGGTGAAGTTGACCTGCTGCACCTGCCCGGAGGCGATCAGCGCGCCGGTCTGGCCGTGGTCCAGCACCAGGTTGTGGAACAGTCCGTCCGGCAGGTCGGCGCGGGCGAAGGCCTGGGCGAAGCGCTCGCCGACCAGCAGGGTCTGGCTGGCGTGCTTGAGCAGCACGGCGTTGCCGGCCATCAGTGCCGGGATGATGGCGTTCACTGCCGTCAGGTAGGGGTAGTTCCACGGCGCGATGACCAGCACGGTGCCCAGTGGCTCGCGGCGGATGAAGCGGCGAAAACCCTCACGGGGCTCGGGCAGCACATCGGCCAGGGCGCTCTCGGCGATGCCGATCATGTAGCGTGCGCGCTCCTCGAAGCCGCGCAGCTCGCCGGCGCCGAAGCGCACCGGGCGGCCCATCTGCCAGGCCAGCTCGGGGACTATCTCGTCCTGCATCGCCAGCATGGCCTCCACCGCCTTCAGGCAGTAGCCGGCGCGCTGGGCGATGGAGAGTTCGCGCCAGGCGCGCTGGGCTTCCTGGGCCTGGTGCAGGACCTGTTCCAGTTGGTGGCTGCCGATGATGGCCCGCTCGGCGTAGAGGCTGCCGTCGACCGGCGAGATCAGGCGGATATGGTTCATGCTCGATAGGACTCCTGTGATCGTCCCTCCCCCGAGGGAAGGTCAGTAGCGCTCGAAGCCGCGGCGCAGTTCCCAGTCGGTCACCCGGCGGTCGTATTCGGATTGTTCCCAGCGCGCGGTGTGCAGGTAGTGCTCGACCACCTCGTCGCCGAAGGCCGCACGCAACATGTGCGACTGCTCCAGGGCGCTGGTGGCGCCTCGCAGGGTCTTGGCCACCTCGGGCAGCTCGTCGTGCTCGTAGGCATCGCCGGAGAAGGGCGGCGGCAGCTCCAGCTGTTCGTCGATGCCGGCCAGGCCGGCGGCGATCAGCGCGGCGAAGGCCAGGTAGGGGTTGAGGTCGGCACCGCCGATGCGGCATTCGATGCGGATGCCCTTGCCGCCCTCGCCGCACAGGCGAAAGCCCGCGGTACGATTGTCGTTGCTCCACACCGCGCGGGTGGGGGCGAAGGTGCCGGCCTGGAAGCGCTTGTAGGAGTTGATGTAGGGGGCGAGGAAATAGGTGATGTCGCCGGCGTACTTGAGCTGGCCGGCCACCCACTGGCGCATCAGCTTGGACATGCCGAACTCGGCCTTGGCGTTGAAGAACAGCGGCTTGTTGCCCTTCAGGCTCCACAGCGAGTTGTGGATATGGCTGCTGGAGCCGGCCAGGTTGTAGTTCCACTTGGCCATGAAGGTGATGGCCTTGCCCTGCAGCAGGGCGATCTCCTTGCAGGCGTGCTTGATGATGCTGTGGCTGTCGGCCATGGTCAGCGCGTCGGCATAGCGCACGTTGATCTCTTCCTGGCCCGGACCCCATTCGCCCTTGGAGTTTTCCACGGCGATGCCGGCCGCCTGCAGGTGCTTGCGGATGGCGCGCAGCACCGGCTCGTCGCGGATGGTCTGCAGGATGCCGTAGTCCTCGATGTGGTAGTTGGCCGTGCGCGGCTCGCGGTAGTGCTGGGCGTGGATGCTCTCGTAGCTCTGGTCGAACAGGTAGAACTCCAGTTCGGAGGCGAACATGCCCTGGTAGCCGCGCTCGGTGAGGCGGGCGATCTGCCGCTTGAGGATGCCGCGCGGGCTGTGCGGCAGGTCCTGGTGGTGGTGGTCCTGCACGTCGCACAGCACCAGGGCGGTACCTTCCAGCCAGGGCACCAGGCGCATGGTGGAGAGGTCGGGCTTGAACACGAAATCGCCGTAGCCGCGCTTCCAGCTGGCTGCGGCGTAGCCGGGCACCGGCTCCATGTCGATGTCGTCGGCTAGCAGGTAGTCGCAGCCGTGGGTTTCCTCGTGGGCGCTGTCGAGGAAGAACTCGACCTGGAAGCGCTTGCCGATCAGACGGCCCTGCATGTCGACCATGCAGGCCAGGACGGTGTCGACGCTGCCGGCTTCGGCCAGCTGGCGCAGTCGGGCAAGGGTGAGCGGGGCGGTCATCCGTAGTACTCCCATCCGGACCTTCTGTGGTCCTTGGTTCTTGTTGTCGGGAATCGGGCCGGTACGGCCGGCTGCCTTTGACTCTAGACGAAATTTCAGCAGCGTCCGGAACCGCCGGCACGGGGCCTCAGTCCGATTGCGCTGTGCTAACCTGCGGCCAATTTCGCCCCGGTCCACGGGCCGGTATCCAGAGGTCATCCATGCATATCCACATCCTCGGCATCTGCGGCACCTTCATGGGGTCGCTGGCCGTGCTGGCCAAGGAGCTTGGCCATCGCGTCACTGGTTCCGACGCCAACGTCTACCCGCCCATGAGCACCCAGCTCGAAGCCCAGGGCATCGAACTGATGCAGGGCTACGACCCGGCCCACCTGCAGCCGGCGCCGGACCTGGTGGTGGTCGGCAATGCCCTGAGCCGCGGCAACCCGGCGGTCGAGTACGTGCTCAACCAGGGCCTGCCCTACGAGTCCGGCCCGCAGTGGCTGGCCGACCACGTGCTGCAGGGGCGCTGGGTGCTGGCCGCCGCCGGTACGCACGGCAAGACCACTACCAGCAGCATGCTGGCCTGGGTGTTGGAGCATGCCGGCATGAGCCCGGGCTTCCTCATCGGCGGCGTGCCGCAGAACTTCGGGGTGTCGGCGCGCCTGGGCGGTACGCCGTTCTTCGTGGTCGAGGCCGACGAATACGACAGCGCCTTCTTCGACAAGCGCAGCAAGTTCGTCCACTACCGTCCGCGCACGGCCATCCTCAATAACCTGGAGTTCGACCACGCGGACATCTTCCCGGACCTGGCGGCCATCGAGCGGCAGTTCCATCACCTGGTGCGCACCGTGCCGGGCGAGGGCCTGATCATCCATCCGCAGGCCGAAGAGGCCCTGGTCCGTGTGATCAAGATGGGCTGCTGGACCCCGGTACAGACCACCGGCGACGGTGGCCAGTGGCAGGCGCGCCTGCTCAGCGAAGACGGCTCGCGCTTCGAGGTGGTGTTCGACGGCAAGGTCGAAGGCGTGGTCGAGTGGGAACTGACCGGCCAGCACAATGTGGCCAACGCCCTGGCCTGCCTGGCGGCGGCGCGGCATGTCGGCGTGGTGCCGGAGCTGGGCATCGCCGGGCTGTCGAGCTTCAAGAGCGTCAAGCGGCGCATGGAAAAGGTCGCGGAAGTGCAGGGCGTGACCCTCTACGACGACTTCGCCCACCACCCGACGGCCATCGCTACCACCCTCGACGGCCTGCGCAAGCGCGTCGGCGCCGCGCAGGTGATCGCGGTGATCGAGCCGCGCTCCAATTCGATGAAGCTCGGTGCCCACCGCGACGGCCTGGCCGACTCCGTGGTGCAGGCCGACCGGGTGTTCTGGTACGCGCCATCGAACCTGGGCTGGGACCTGGCGGCCAGCGTGGCCGGCTCGACGGTGCCGACCGAGGTGTGCGACTCGCTGGAAGCCATCATCGAGGGTGTGAAGGCCGTGGCTGCGCCCGGCACCCAGGTGGTGATCATGAGCAACGGCGGCTTCGGCGGCCTGCATGGCAAGCTGGCGGCGGCGTTGGACAATTAATGCCTGTGTAGCCCGGATGAAAATCCGGGTGGCCCCTCCGGATTGCATCCGGGCTACGGACGAGAGGGAGACTTCGATGAATGGTCCCGAACGCATCACCCTGGCCATGACCGGCGCCTCCGGCGCCCAGTACGGCCTGCGCCTGCTCGACTGCCTGGTGCAGGAAGAGCGCGAAGTGCACTTCCTGATCTCCAAGGCCGCGCAGCTGGTGATGGCCACCGAGACCGACGTGACCCTGCCGGCCAAGCCGCAGGCCATGCAGCAGTTCCTCAGCGAATACACCGGCGCCGCGCCTGGGCAGATCCGCGTGTACGGCAAGGAAGACTGGATGGCCCCGCCGGCCTCCGGCTCCGGCGCGCCCAGTGCCATGGTGGTGGTGCCGTGCTCGACCGGCACCCTCTCGGCCATCGCCACCGGCGCCTGCAACAACCTGATCGAGCGCGCCGCCGACGTGGTACTCAAGGAGCGCCGCCAGCTGATCCTGGTGCCGCGCGAGGCGCCGTACTCCAGCATCCACCTGGAGAACATGCTCAAGCTGTCCAACCTCGGCGTCACCATACTGCCGGCCTCTCCGGGCTTCTATCACCAGCCGCAGACCCTGGACGACCTGGTCGACTTCGTCGTCGCGCGCATCCTCAACTGCCTGAACATCCCCCAGGACATGCTGCCGCGCTGGGGCGAGCACCACCTGCTCAGCGATGAATAGGGCCCTGCTCCTGCTGCTGGCCGGTGCGCTGCTGTCCGGCTGCGCCAGCGTACGCACCCTGGACGCGGCCAAGCCCGGTGCGCCGATCATCTACTCCGGCACGCGCCTGGACTGGTACGCGCTGCAGGGTGGCTGCTGCCCGGTGCAGCGCTTCGGCGCCGAGGCGCCCAGGTATGCCGGGCTCGACCTGCCCGCCAGCGCCCTGCTCGATACCCTGCTGCTGCCTTTCGCCATCGCCGCCGAGCTGGGGGTCGGCCTCGGGGTTTCCGGCGGCCTTTGAGTTTCGCCGCGCGCCCCAGGCGCTAGAGCCTTCGCCGTCGATCAGATGGTCAAATTCTGCGCAGCGAGGGTTGGCATCGGCCAATCCTCGTCTAGGCTGACGAAAAAAATGTCGGCTTCGCAGGCAAGGACATGCATAAGGCAATCCGAGCGTATGTGCGTGCAGTAGACCGGATGAACAGGTTCATCGGGCGCTGCGCCATGTACCTGATTTTCGTCATGCTGGGGGTGTTGCTCTACTCGTCGCTGAGCAAGGCGCTGTTCGAGCCGGCGATCTGGACCCTGGAAACCGCCCAGTTCCTCATGGTCGCCTACTTCCTGCTGGGCGGCGCCTACTCCATGCAGCTCGACGCCCATGTGCGCATGGACCTGCTCTACGGCCGCTGGTCGCCGCGTACCCGCGCCTGGCTGGACGTGCTGACCGTGGCCTTCCTGCTGTTCTACCTGGGCGTGCTGCTGTACGGCGGCATCTCCTCCACCCAGTACGCCATCGAGTACGACGAGACCAGCTACTCCTCCTGGTCGCCGCGCATGGCGCCGATCAAGGTGCTGATGGTGATCGGCATCGCCCTGATGTTGCTGCAGGCCATCGCCATGTTCTTCAAGGACGTGGCGATCATCCGCGGGGAGCGCCTGGAATGAGCTACGAGCTGATCGCCCTGCTGATGTTCTCCTCGATGATGCTCCTGCTGCTCACCGGCAAGCGGGTGTTCGGCGCCATCGGCTTCGTCGCCGCCGCCGCGGCCCTGCTGCTGTGGGGCGACGGCGGCGTCGAGCTGCCGTTCAGCGCGGCGATGAAGCTGATGAAGTGGTACCCGCTGCTGACCCTGCCGATGTTCGTGTTCATGGGCTACATGCTCTCCGAGTCGGGCGTGGCGGACGACCTGTACCGCATGTTCCACGTGTGGATGGGACCGCTGCACGGTGGCCTGGCCATCGGCACCATCGCCCTGATGGTGCTGATCTCGGCGATGAACGGGCTGAGCGTGGCCGGCATGGCCATCGGCGCGACCATCGCCCTGCCCGAACTGCTGCGCCGTGGCTACGACAAGATCATGGTCACCGGAGTGATCCAGGCCGGCAGCTCGCTGGGCATCCTCATCCCGCCCAGCGTGGTGCTGGTGCTGTACGGCATGATCGCCCGCCAGCCGGTGGGCCAGCTGTGGCTGGCCGGGGTGCTGCCAGGCCTGCTGATGGCCGGCCTGTTCGTGCTCTACATCGCCGTGCGCTGCCGCCTGCAGCCGGACATGGGGCCGCCGCTGAGCCCGCAGGAGCGCGCCGAGATCAGCCTGGGCGAGAAGCTGCGCCTGCTGCGTGCGGGGCTGCTGCCGCTGTTCATCTTCGTGTCCATGACCGGGCTGTTCATGCTCGGCATCACCAGCCTGGTGGAAAGCTCGGCGGTCGGCGCCCTGGCCGCTACCCTGGCGGCGCTGGTGCAGGGTCGGCTGACGCGCAAGGTGATGGAGGAGACCCTGCGCAAGACGCTCGGCATCACCTGCATGTTCATGTGGATCATCCTCGCCGCGCTGTGCTTCGGCGCCGTGTTCGACGGCCTCGGCGCGGTCAAGGCGATCGAGGGCTTCTTCGTCGGCGAGCTGGGCCTGGGGCCCTGGGAAATCCTCATCCTGATGCAGCTGTCGTTCATCCTCATGGGCATGTTCCTCGACGACACCGCCATGCTGGTAATCGTCGCGCCGCTCTACGTGCCGCTGGTGGGCAGCCTGGGCTTCGACCTGGTGTGGTACGGCGTGCTCTACACCATCACCTGCCAGATGGCCTACATGACCCCGCCGTTCGGCTACAACCTGTTCCTGATGCGCGCCATGGCCCCGCCCGAGGTGAGCCTGGGCGACATCTACCGCTCGGTCACGCCCTTCGTGGCGATCATGGCGCTGACCCTGGCCCTGGTGATGATCTATCCGCAGATCGCCCTGTGGCTGCCGCAGTGGCACTACGGCGGCTGAGGCAAATTGGATTTCAGGGCGGCGTCCCGGGAGTGTCTGTTGTGCGAGCGCCGGTCTGGGAGAGAGGGGAGACGCAATGGTGCGGCTCCATTCAACGCTTGGAGACGACAGCATGAGTACGAGACGCAAGTTCCTGCAGGGCGCGGCGCTGGCCGGCGGCACTGCAGCCCTGGGCTCGGCGCACATCTATGCCGCGGAGCCGAAGAAGATCACCTGGCGCCTGCAGACCTACGCCGGCCCGGCGCTGGCCGAGCACGTGATCAAGCCTTCGATCGAGGCCTTCAACAAGGTGGCCGAGGGGCAGATGGAGATCCAGCTGTATTTCGCCGACCAGCTGGTGCCCACCGGCGAGCTGTTCCGCGCCATGCAGAAGGGCACCATCGACGCGGTACAGAGCGACGACGACTCGATCGCTGCGCCGGTCGACGTGGCCGTGTTCGGCGGCTACTTCCCCTTCGCCACCCGCTACAGCCTGGACGTGCCGGTGCTGTTCGAGCAGTTCGGCCTGCGGCAGATCTGGGAGGAGGCCTACGGCGAGGTCAAGGGCGTGACCTGGCTCGGCGCCGGTGCCTGGGACCCCTGCCACTTCGCTACGGTCGAGCCGATCAACTCGCTGGCCGACCTCAAGGGCAAGCGGGTGTTCACCTTCCCCACCGCCGGCAAGTTCCTCGCCCGCTTCGGGGTGATCCCGGTGACCCTGCCCTGGGAAGACGTCGAGGTGGCGATCCAGACCGGCGAGCTGGACGGCATCGCCTGGTCCGGCATCACCGAGGACTACACGGTGGGCTGGGCCAACGTCACCAAGTACTTCCTCACCAACAACATCTCCGGTGCCTGGATCGGCTCCTACTTCGCCAACTCGGAGAAGTGGGCGGAAGTGCCGGACAAGCTCAAGGACCTGTTCCGCCTGTGCATGGACAGCTCGCACTACTACCGCCAGCACTGGTACTGGGGCGGCGAGGCCAAGCTGCGGGTCGAAGGCGACAAGCTCAAGCTGACCACCATTCCTGCGGCGGAGTGGAAGACGGTGGAAGACGAGGCGCGCAAGTTCTGGGAGGAGATCGCCAAGACCAGCCCACGCTGTGCCAAGGTGGTGGAGATCTTCAAGCAGTACAACGCGCTGATGGACAAGGCGGGGCCGCCCTACCGCTACTGAGCCGGCGTCAGGCCGGCACCGGCGCCTGGCAGACGTCCACCCACTCGGCGCCGACCAGCTCGGCCATGCGCCGCGGGCAGATGCGCACGGCGCTATGGATGGCGCCGGCCGCCGGCAGCACCTCGGCATAGTCCAGCAGCGAGCGGTCGCAGTACACCGGCAGCGGCGTGGCCAGGCCGAAGGGACAGACGCCGCCGACCGGGTGCCCGGTCAGCGCCACCACCGTCTCGGCATCGAGCATCTTGGCCTTGCTGCCGAAGGCTTCCTTCAGCTTGCGATTGTCCAGGCGCGCATCGCCGCGGGCGACCACCAGCAGTTCGCGCTCGCCCACGCGAAAGGCCAGGGTCTTGGCGATCTGCCCCGGCTCCACGCCGTGCGCTTCGGCGGCCAGGGCGACCGTGGCGGTGCTGGTGGCGAGCTCGATGATGGCGATTTCGGGAGCCTTGGCGGCGAAGAAGGCGCGTACCGATTGCAGACTCATGCGACTGACTTCCAGGGCGGCAAAAGCCGCATCCTTGTCGCCGCGGCTGCTGTCGTCAAGCGCCGGCGGCGCGCTCGTCGCCCTGTGGCACGGGCCACAGCTCCAGCAGGCGCGCCGGGCCGGGCGCGGCGAACAGGTAGCCCTGGAACAGCTGGCAGCCTGCATTCAGCAGTGCCTCGCGCTGCTCGGCGCTCTCCACGCCCTCGGCGATCACCTCCAGCTCTAGGCTCTGCCCCAGCGCCACTATGGTGCGGATGATGGCCGCGTCGTTGGCGTCCTCGAGCAGGTCGCGGACGAAGCAGCGGTCGATCTTCAGGCGCGACAGTGGCAGGCGCTTGAGGTAGCCGAGCGAGGAGTAGCCGGTGCCGAAGTCGTCCAGGGAAAAGCTCACGCCGCGTGCGCGCAGCTCGTTCATGCGCAGGATCAGCGCCTCGGTGTCCATCGCCAGCTGGCTCTCGGTCAGCTCCAGTTCCAGGCGGCTGGGGTCTGCGCCGCTCTGTTGGAGGATCACCAGCACCTCGTCGGCGAACTCCGGATGGTGCAGCTGGCGGGCACTGACGTTGACCGCCAGGGGCAGGCGGCCGAGTTGCGGGTGGCCGGCCCAGGCCACCAGCTGGCGGCAGGCCTCGCGCAGGATCCAGCGGCCGAGCGGGAAGATCAGGTCGGTGCTTTCCGCCAGCGGGATGAACTCGCCGGGCGGGATCAGCCCGCGCTGCGGATGCTGCCAGCGCACCAGGGCCTCGGCGCCGATCAGGCGGCCATGCCTATCCACCTGTGGCTGGTAGTGCAGCAGCAGTCCCTGGCCATCGTTCAGGCACTGGCGCAGGTCGTTCTCCAGGCGCATGCGCGCCAGGGCCTCGGCCTGCATCTGCGGGTCGAAGAAGCGCACCGCGTTGCGCCCGGCGGCCTTGGCCTGGTACATCGCTAGGTCGGCGCGCTTGAGCAGCTCCTCCACCGTGCCCTGGGCGTCGGAGAACAGGGTCACGCCGATGCTGGCCGTGCTGGTGTGCAACTGCCCCTGCAGCTCGTAGGGTTGCGCCAGGCTGCCCAGCAGCTTGCCGGCTACCGCCTCCAGCTCGGCGAACAGCTCGTTGCCGCGCGCCGACAGGTCTTCCAGCATCAGCACGAACTCGTCGCCGCCGAGGCGCGCCAGGGTGTCTTCCTGCCGTACCTGGCTGCGCAGGCGCTGGGCCACCTGCTGCAGGAAACGATCACCCATGGCATGGCCGAGGGTGTCGTTGAGGTTCTTGAAGTTGTCCAGGTCGATGAACAGCAGGGCGCCTTCCTGGTGGCTGCGCTGGTGGCGGTCGAGGGCGTGTTGCAGGCGCTCGAGCAGCAGGCGGCGGTTGGGCAGGCCGGTGAGCGGGTCGTAGAAGGCCAGCTGGTGGATCTGCTCCAGGTTGCGCTTGTGCTCGGTGATGTCGGTGGAAATGCCGCACAGGGCATAGATGCTGCCGTCCGGGCGGCGCAGCGGCAGCTTCACTGAGAGGTAGGCCTGCTCGCAGCTGCCATCCCGGCTGCGGTTGACCTCCTCCAGCTGCACCCGCTCGCCCTGCTGCAGCACGCGCCGGTCGTTGTTGCGCAGGTTGGCCACCGTGGTGGCGTCGAAGAAGGCCTCGTCGGTCTGCCCCAGCACGTCCTCGCGCGGCCGGCCGAACAGTTCGCAGACCTTGTGGTTGACGTACTGGTAACGGAACTGCGGGTCCTTGATGTAGATGTAGGCCTCGACGCTGTCGAGGATGGTGTTCAGGCGCAGCTCGCTGTTGCTCAGGTGGCGGGTCTGCTCGGCCACCTTGCGGCGCAGCAGCAGGGCGCCGGCCAGGGCCAGCAGGAGCAGGCCGGCCAGGGTCGCCAGGCCCCACCAGAGGCTGGCCGGGATCGCCAGTTCGGGCGTCCGGCCGCCCCAGCGCTGGATGATGCGGTAGTAGGGCGAGTCCTGCTGGGCCTGCCAGTCCTGCAGGTGGCGGTCGATGCTGGCCAGCAGCTCGGCGTTGCCGCCCTTGCGGGTGGCGAAGAACAGCCGGGCCGGCTGGAACACGATCGGCGTGTCGCGCAGGCCGAAGCGCTCGGCGTGGTAGTCGCCGAAGCGCTGGTTGGCCACCGCCGCATCGGCGTCACCCCTGGCGACCAGGCGAAAGCCCTGTTCCAGGCTGTCCACCGCCAGCAGGCTGGCCTGCAGGCCGAAACTGTCGAGCAGGTTGCGCAGGTACGTCTCCTGCACCGAGCCGCGCAGCACGGCCAGGCGGCGCTCCTTGAGGTCGAGGATGGAGTCCAGGCGCAGGTCGCTGCGGCTGTACAGCTGCGACCAGCTGAACAGGGCAGGGGTCTGGTGGAAGTCCAGGTAGGTGGCGCGCTCCTCGTTCCAGGCCACGTCGGGCAGCAGGTCGATCTGGCCGTCGCGGGCCAGTTCCAGGCAGCGTTGCCATTCGCAGGGCACGGCGATCAGGCGCCAGTCCTCGCGGCTGGCGATCTCGCCGAGCAGGTCGCCGAAGATGCCGCTCAGACGCCCGTCCTCGGCCAGCAGCTTGGGCTCGTTGGCATAGGTGCCGACTTTCACCGCATGCGAGGCTTCGCCCAGAAGCGGCCAGGCGGCCAGCAGCAAGCACGGCAGCAGCGCGCGCCGCAGGGAGCGTGGAGTGAGGCGCGAGGCTGTCATCCTGGCCATGACTTCCATGAGGGTCGACGCCTAAACCATAGGTGCAAAAAGCCCGCTTGGCGCGCGCTCATTCGGCCCAGCCACGCCAGACCCAGGTCATCGGGCGCGGCCCCGGCAGGTAGCTGCTGTACAGCTCGCGGATCGTGAAACCACCGGCCTTGAGCAGGGCGGGGATGTCGCGGTCGAGATGGCAGCCGCCGGCCAGCGGTTTCCACAGCGGTGTCAGGCGCTGCTGCCAGCGGCGCACGCCGGGGTCGGGCGCGCGCCCGTGCTCGCTGAACAACAGCTTGCCGCCGGGCTTGAGCACGCGGCGCATCTCGCGCAGGGCGGCCAGCGGTTCGGGGATGGTGCACAGGGTGAAGGTGCAGACGATGCTGTCGAAGCTGGCATCGGCGGCCTGGATCTGCCCTAGCTCCAGGGCGACCATCTCCAGCGGGATAGCGATCCGTTCGGCGCGCCGCCGCGCCAGGGCCTGCATCTGCGCGGCCGGGTCGACGCCGACGATGGCGCTGACCTTATCGGCGTCGTAGAAAGCCAGGTTGAGGCCGGTGCCGATGCCGATCTCCAGTACCCGGCCGCTGGCCAGCGGCACCACCTGGGCGCGGGTCTTCATCACCTGGCCCATGCCGCAGGCGAAGTCGATCAGGTGCGGCAGGATCTTCTCGTCGTAGAACCTCATCAGCGGCCCAGCCGGCGCAGCTCGTCGGACTCCACGACCCGCACGCCGTCGCCTTCCTCCAGGGCCAGGCGCCACAGCGCGCGGGCCAGCACGGCGGCCTCGATGCCGCGGTACTTGCCGGGAATCCAGCGCAGCAGCGGCGCGGCCAGGCGCTCACCGAGGCGGAACTCGCGGCGCGGGCCGAGCAGCAGGGAGGGGCGGACTATGGTCAGCTGCGGCCAGTCCATGGCCTGCAGGGCGGCTTCCATTTCACCCTTGACCCGGTTGTAGAACACCGCGGAGCGCGGATCGGCGCCCAGGGCGCTGATCACCAGCAGGTGCCGGGCGCCCAGCTCGCGGGCGCGGCGGGCGAAGGCCAGGACCAGGTCGTGATCGACGGCGCGGAACGCCTCCTGCGAGCCGGCCTGCTTGATGGTGGTGCCCAGGCAGCAGAAGGCGGCGTCGACCCGGCCGCCAAGCTGCGGCAGCAGAGCCGCCAGCTCGCCCACCGGGTTGTCCAGGTGCGGGTGTTCGGCCAGCGGGCTGCGGCTGGGCGCCAGCACGCGGCTGATGGTCGGCTCGCTGAGCAGGCGGTCGAGCAGGTGCTCGCCGGTGAGGCCGGTGGCGCCGGCGAGCAGGATGTGCTGGGGCGTCAGATACATGCTGTTTCTCCGCTGATTAACTGTCAGCTTAGAACGAAACGGCAGAACAGGCGCGGAACTGATCGCAAATCACTGCGCTTTGGTGGCGGCGGTCAGGGCCTGCTCGGCCTGCTCCCGGCGCAGCCGCTGCCAATGCTGCAGCACCGTCTCCGGCGCCCACAGCTGCGGCTCCGAGGCCTCGAAGTCCTGGGCCCGCTCGCGCTCGGCGACCTTGGCCTTGGCCAGCTCGAAGGCGCGGCCGAGTTCGTCGGTCTCGTTGAGGGCCTCGGCGAACAGGGCGCGACCGAAGTAGGTGAAGTCGTTCTCCTCGGAGCAGCCGAAGGACACCCGGTCGGCGCGCGCGGCGGTCATCACCAGGGTCTTGTCGTCCTTCAGCGGCGGAATGAAGCCACCGGAGTAGCAGGCCGAGATCACCACCACCTTGTGGCGGTCCTTGAGCGGGGCGAGCAGGGCGGCCAGCTCCGTGGCCGGCAGGTCGGCCAGCTGCAGGCGCGGCTGGTCGATGCTCAGCTCGTAGCGCCGCGAGCCGTGGCTGGTCAGGTAGAGGAACACCAGGTCCTCCGGGCCGCTGCGCTCGGCCAGGGCCTGCACGGCGCGGGTCAGGCTCTCGCGGGTGGCCAGCGGACGGTCGGCCAGGTGGTCGCGGTGGTTGGTCAGGCTGACATGGCCGCGGGCGCCGAAGCGCTCGCGCAGCAGCTTGCCGACGTAGTCGGCCTCGCGCAGGAACACACTCTGCTTGCCGTCGCCGGCCAGGGTCAGGCTGTACAGCTCGAGCGCCGGGGTGGAAGCGGGCAGGGCGTCCAGCGTCTGCTGCAGGAGCTGGCCCTGTTGCAGCAGGCCGAGTTCCAGCGGATCGGGACGGGCCTGGCCGCCGGCCTCGCGCAGCAGCGTGCCGTCGCGCCAGATGCCCTCGGTGCGGCTGCCGTCGCTGGCGGTCAGGGTGCCGTTGCCGGCGTATTCGCCATCGACGAACTGGCCCTGGTAGACGCTGCCGTCGGCCAGGCTCAGCTTGCCCTGGCCGTGGAAGCGCCAGTAGCGGAATTCGCCTGCGTAGTGGCGCCCGTCGGCGCCGCGGAATTCGCCCTTGCCGTTGAGGGTGCCGTGGCTGAAGCGACCGCTCCAGACATCGCCCGCGCCATCCTGGTAACGCCCCTGGCCGTGGAACTGGTCGTCGCGGAATTCGCCGCTGTAGCTCTCGCCGTCGCTGCCCTGGTAACTGCCCTCACCCTGCAGCAGGCCGCCCTTGAAGGTGCCGCTGAAACTGCCCTGGGCATTGCTGCGGCGGCCTTCGCCTTGCGGCTCGCCGCGCTCGAACTGGCCCTGGAAACGGGTGCCGTCCGGCCACTCGAGGGTGCCCAGGCCATGGTAGCGGTCGGCACGGAACTGCCCGCGATAGCTCACGCCGCCCTGCTGCAGGTGGCCCTCGCCATGCAGGCGGCCCTGCTTGAAGCCGCCCTCGTAGACGCTGCCGTCGGCGTAGACCAGCTTGCCCTGGCCATCGAACAGGCCCTGGCGGAATTCGCCCTGGTAGTGCTCGCCGCCGGCGCCGTGCCACTCGCCGCGACCGTCGAACAGGCCGTCCTTGAACTGGCCCTGGTAGTACATGCCGTTGGCGTAGTCGATGCGCCCCTTGCCCTGCAGCAGGCCATCGACCAGCTCGCCGCGGTAGCGGCCGCCATCGGGCAGCACGGCGTCTGGCGGCAGCAGCGGCTCGCCGTCACCGCAGGCGGCGAGCAGCAAGGCGAGGGTCAGCGGGGCGAGGTGGCGGTGCATGGCGGACGTCCTGGTCGGGGGATGTCCCGAGTATGCCGCAGGCCGGTGGCCGCTCCAATGCAAACGGGGCGCCTGAGCGCCCCGTTGCCGCGAAGTGGCCTGCCTTCAGACGAAGCAGAGGGTCAGCGGCTCGGCGATGTAGGCGGGCTTCTCCTCGCCTTCGATCTCCAGGGTGGCCTGGGCCTTGATCAGCCACTGGCCGGGGCGCTTCTCGGTGACTTCGAGGATGCTCACCGCCAGGCGCACGCGCGAGTCGACCTTGACCGGCTGGATGAAGCGCACGCTGTCCAGGCCGTAGTTGACCGCCATCTTCAGGCCTTCCGGCATGATCATCAGGCTTTCCATCAGCATGGGGATCAGCGACAGGCTGAGGAAACCGTGGGCGATGGTGGAGCCGAAAGGCGTGTGCTTGGCCTTGACCGGGTCGACATGGATGAACTGGTGGTCGCCGGTGCATTCGGCGAACTGGTTGATGCGCTGCTGATCGATGGTCAGCCATTGCGAGCGTCCGAGCTCTTTGCCTACGTAGGATTGCAGTTGCGATACGGGTACAAACGGCATAGATCCTCCTTGAGGATGCAGGTTACTTGTTGTTCTTGGCGATGAACCTAGCTGGCCCTAGATCAGCATGAGTCGGCGCCCGGGGTCAAGCCGAACGTCGCGGTTTATGGCGGCCCCTCAGGCATGCCTATAATGGCCGCGCCATCCCCGCCGGAGACCTCTGCCATGCTGCTTCGCGGCCTGACCTGGCTGGTGCTGTTCCAGTTGCTCGGTACCGCCCTCAACGTCCTGTTCCTGTCCATGCTGCCCGGGCCGATCATCGGCATGCTGCTGCTGTTCGCCTTCCTGCTGCTGCGGGGCGAGGTGGGCGAGCCGCTCAGCGAGGCCGCCGGCGGCCTGCTGCGCTACCTGCCGCTGCTGCTGGTGCCGCCGGCGGTGGGGGTGATGGTCTATGCCGAGCAGATCGCCGCCGACTTCTGGGCCCTGGCCGGTGCCCTGGGCCTGTCGCTGCTGGTGTCCCTGCTGTTCGCCGGCTGGCTGATGCAGAAGCTGATCGACCGCCAGGCGCGGCGCGGGGAGCAGTCATGAGCCCGCCCTGGCAGGCCGCCATGCAGGCGGTGATCCACCACCCGCTGTTCGGCGTCGGCATCACCCTGGCGGTCTACCAGTTGGCGCTGGCCGCCTACGAGCGCACCCGCTGGGTGTTCCTGCAGCCGGTGCTGGTGTCCATGACCGTGCTGATCGGCGTGCTGCTGGCCGCCGGGCTGAGCTACCAGGAATACCGCGACAGCACCTTCCTGCTCAGCGTGCTGCTGGGGCCGACCACGGTGGCCCTGGCCGTGCCGCTGTTTCTCAACCTCAAGCGCATCCGCCAGCTGTTCTGGCCGACCCTGATCACTCTGCTGGTGGCCGGCCTGCTCGCCACCTTGCTGGGCGTGGCGTTGGCCTGGGCCTTCGGCGCCGAGCGGATGATGCTGATGACCCTGGCGCCCAAGTCGGTGACCTCGCCCATCGCCATGCTGGTGGCCGAGCAGATCGGTGGGGTGGCGGCGCTGGCGGCGGTGTTCGTGCTGATCACCGGGGTGCTCGGCGCCATCTGCGGGCCGGAGCTGTTGCGTGGCATTGGCGTGCGCCACCCGGCGGCCCAGGGCATGGCGCTGGGCATCACCGCCCACGCGGTGGGCACGGCGCGGGCGCTTCAGGAAGGCGAGGAGAGCGGCGCCTTCGCCGCCCTGGCCATGAGTCTGATGGGCGTGCTGACCGCCGTGCTGCTGCCCCTGGCCGTGGCGCTGATCGCATGAGGGGGCTCGCGATGGACTATCCGCTGTTTCCGCTCAACACCGTGCTGTTCCCTGGCTGCGTGCTCGACCTGCAGATATTCGAGGCACGCTACCTGGACATGGTCAGCACCTGCATGCGCCGTGGCGAGGGCTTCGGCGTGGTCGGCATCCTCGAGGGCCAGGAGGCCGGCGAGGCGGCCAGGCGTTTCTCGGCGCTGGGCTGCGAGGCGCTGATCCGCGACTTCCAGCAGCGCCCCAACGGCCTGCTGGGCATTCGCGTCGAAGGGGGGCGGCGTTTTCGCGTCGGCCGCGTCGAGGTGCAGCCCAACCAGCTGACCCTGGCCGAGGTGGACTGGCTGGGCGAGGCCGCGGATGCGCCGCTGCTGGCCGAGCACGCCGACCTCGCGGCCTTGCTCGGCGCCCTGGCCGAACACCCGCTGGTGGCTGGGCTGGGCATGGGCGGGGTGGTCGCGGGCCAGCAGGCGCTGGCCAACCAGCTGGCCTATCTGCTGCCGTTCTCCGTCGAGCAGAAGCTGCAGGTGCTGCTGCAGGACGATCCCCTGCGCCGCCTGCAGCTGATCCAGTCCTTCCTCGACCAGCTGCAGGGCGAGATGACCGCCTGAGCCGGCTCAGTACTGGTATTTCTGGATCGCCTCGGGCAGCGCCCAGAGGCTCGCCGTGCCGAGCAGGGCCAGGGTCGCCGGCAGGATCAGCCACCAGGTCCGCGCGCCCAGCGGCTGCATCGGCTGGCGCCGCTGCAGCCAGGCCAGGCAGGCGGCGCAGACGCTGCCGGCGAGCAGGGCGCCGGCGAGGATGTCGGTCGGCCAGTGCACCCCCAGGTAGACCCGCGACAGGGCGATGGCCACCGCCGGCAGGCTGGCCAGCAGCAGCCAGGTCAGGCGCGAGCGGGCCGGCGCGCCGCGGCCGGCCAGCACGCCGAGGGCGAGGAAGCAGGCGAAGGCGGCGGAGCTGTGGCCGCTGGGCAGGCTGAAGGTGTCCAGCGGCTGCAGCAGCACATCCGGGCGGGCGCGGGCGAAGAGGTGCTTGAGGCCCGTGTTGGCCAGCGCCGTCAGCAGCATGCAGCCACCCACGAACAAGGCGGCCTGGATGCGCCGGGCCAGCAGCAGGAGCAGGGTCAGCAGGACGCCGGCGGCCACCTGGGTGCTGAAGTCACCCATGCGCGTGACCAGTACGGCCAGGCTGTCCAGGCTGGCGCTGCGCTGCTCCTGGACCAGCGCCAGCAGGCCCTGGTCCAGTGCCTGCAGCTGTTCCACGCCGAGCAGCAGGGCGAGCAGCAGGCTGCCGCTGAGGCCCGCGGCCGCGGCGGTGGCCCAGCGCTGTTCGCGCAGGCTGCTGTGGATCACTACCAGCAGCATCAGGCCGATACCGGCGGCGACTACCCCGGTGGCGCTCCAGAAGCCTTCCGGCAGCGGCAGGCGCAGTGCCGCGCCGGTGGCCCAGCCGGGCAGCATATAGGCCAGCGCCCAGCCGGCGGCGGCCAGCAGGCTGACCAGGGCGAAACGCACCACGGGCATGTCGAGCATACCGGCCACCAGCGGCAGCATCGGCCGCAGCGGGCCGATGTAGCGGCCGACCAGCAGGCTTACCACGCCGTAGCGCTGGAAGTAGCTTTCCGCGCCTTCCAGCCACTCGGGGTGCTCGCGCAACACCGGCAGGCGCCGGATGCCCTGGTGGAAGCGCCGGCCTATGGCATAGGACAGCGCATCGCCAAGCAGGCCGCCGGCGTAGGCCAGCAGCAGCGTCTCTCCCAGGCTGAGGGCGCCACTGCCGGCCATCACGCTGAGGGCGAACAGCAGCACGGTACCGGGTATCAGGATGCCGGCCACGGCCAGGCATTCCAGGCAGGCGACCAGGAAAATGGCCAGTCCCAGCCATTCCGGATTGCCCTCCAGCCAGCTCGACAGATTGGCGAACCATGCGCTCATGTGCATTCCTCGGCAGTCAGTAGAAAGTAGTCGCGACCTTCGACCTGGCCGCGGCGCAACGGGTTGCGGGTGCAGTGGCGGGCGTGGGCGGCGTCGACGAAGCGGTAGGGCAGGTGTTCGTCACGCCCGGTCGGTATGCCCAGGCGGGTGGTCTGGATGATCTGCGCTGGGCGCTCGCCGACATCCTCGACGAACAGGCGCAGCGGGTCGAAGCGCCGGCCGTCCCAGTCCGGCACCTTCAGGCCCAGCGCTCGGCACAGCAGGGTCTGCCCGGCGCACAGGCGCTCCGGTGGGCGTGGGGCGCCGCTGGCCGAGGGGTTGTTGGCCTGCATGCGCTGCAGGGCGTCCGCCGCGCAGTGCGCATCCAGCCAGGGCAGGGCCGACTTGATCAGCACGGCATTGCCCGGCCCCTGGGCGCTGAAGTTCAGCGAGTCGCCGCCGCGGGCGTAGTACATGTAGATGTGGCCGCCGTCCATGAACAGGGCGCGGCGCTTCTCGGTGTAGCCGAGCGAGGCGTGGCTGCCCTTTTCCGCCAGGTAGTAGGCCTCGGTCTCGATGATCCGCGCGGCCAGCCAGTGGCCCTGCTGGCGATGGCGGATGACCTTGCCCAGCAGGGCCCGGGCGAGGCTCTGCGCGTCGCGGTCGAAGAAGTCGTCGGGCAGGGCCTGGGCTTCGGGCCAGGGTGGGGTGGGGCGCGCGCTCATGGGCTGTCCGGGTAGGGAGACGGCGGCGATCTTAGCAATCCCCGGCTTAAATGAGGCTGAATCCTGCTGTTATGGCGCCGTCCGCCTGGCAATGCTGGGCGTGGCGGGGTACGCCGGCTATAATCAGCCACTTTTTCCAACCGTCAGACCTTCGCCGACCATGACCGAGTCCGTGCTCGACTATATGACCCGCCTGGGCCGCGCCGCGCGCGCCGCCTCGCGGGTGCTCGCCCGGGCCAGCACCGCGCAGAAGAACCATGCGCTGCAGGCCGCCGCCAATGCCCTCGACGCCGCCCGCGCCGAGCTGACCGCCGCCAACGAGCTGGACCTGGCCGCCGCCCGCGCTAATGGCCTGGAGCCAGCCATGGTCGACCGCCTGGCGCTGACGCCGAAAGTGATCGACAGCATGATCGAGGGCCTGCGCCAGGTCGCCACCCTGCCGGACCCGATCGGCGAGATCCAGGGCATGCGCTACCTGCCGTCCGGTATCCAGGTCGGCAAGATGCGCGTGCCGCTGGGCGTGATCGGCATCATCTACGAGTCGCGCCCCAACGTGACCATCGATGCCGCCAGCCTGTGCCTGAAGTCCGGCAACGCCACCATCCTGCGCGGCGGCTCCGAGGCCATCCATTCCAACCAGGCGATCGCCCGCTGCATCCAGCTCGGCCTGGCCGAGGCCGGCCTGCCGGCCAGCGCCGTGCAGGTGGTGGAGACTACCGACCGCGCCGCCGTCGGCGCGCTGATCACCATGCCGGAGTTCGTCGACGTCATCGTGCCGCGCGGCGGCAAGGGCCTGATCGAGCGCATCAGCCGCGACGCCAAGGTGCCGGTGATCAAGCACCTGGACGGCGTCTGCCATGTCTACGTGGACAGCGCCGCCGATCTGGACAAGGCCATCCGCGTCTGCGACAACGCCAAGACCCAGCGCTACTCGCCGTGCAACACCATGGAGACGCTGCTGGTGCATGCCAGCATCGCCGCGCGCGTGCTGCCGCCGCTGGCCGCCATCTACCGCGACAAGGGCGTGGAACTGCGCGGCGATGGCGCCACCCGCACGCTGCTCGGCAGCGACGTGCTGGAAGCGACCGAGGATGACTGGTACGCCGAGTACAACGCGCCGATCCTGGCCATTCGCATCGTCGACTCGCTGGAGGCGGCCATCGAGCACATCAACGCCTACGGCTCGCACCATACCGACGCGATCATCACCGAGAACTTCAGCGATGCCCGGCGCTTCCTCACCGAGGTGGATTCCGCCTCGGTGATGGTCAATGCCTCGACCCGCTTCGCCGACGGCTTCGAGTACGGCCTGGGCGCGGAGATCGGCATCTCCACCGACAAGCTGCACGCCCGAGGCCCGGTCGGCCTGGAAGGCCTGACCAGCGAGAAGTACGTGGTGTTCGGCGACGGGCACATCCGCACCTGATGGCCCGACGCGACGGCGCGCGGCGCATCGGTCTGCTCGGCGGCACCTTCAACCCGGTGCACATCGGCCACCTGCGCGGCGCCCTGGAAGTGAGCGAGCTGCTGGACCTGGATGAGCTGCGGCTGATTCCCAGCGCCCGTCCGCCGCACCGCGAGGCGCCGCAGGTCACGGCCGAGCAGCGCCTGGCCATGGCCCGCCTGGCGGTGGCCGGCGAGCCGCGGCTGACGGTCGATGACCGCGAGCTGCGCCGCGACAAGCCGTCGTTCACCTTCGACACCCTGGCGTCGCTGCGTGACGAGCTGGCGGCGGACGACCAGTTGTTCCTCCTGCTGGGCTGGGATGCCTTCTGCGGGTTGCCGACCTGGCATCGCTGGCAGGAGCTGCTGGGGCATTGCCATATCCTCGTGCTGCAGCGGCCGGATGCCGACAGCGAGCCGTCCGAGGCGCTGCGCGACCTGCTCGCCGCGCGCAGCGTGACCGATCCGCGGAGCCTCTCGGGGCCGAGCGGGCAGATCAGTTTCATCTGGCAGGCGCCGCTCGCGGTGTCCGCCACCCAGATACGCCAGTTGCTGGCGCAGGGCCGTTCGGTACGTTTTCTGCTGCCCGACGCCGTGCTGGCCTATATCCATGCGCACGACCTGTACCGTGCGACAACCGTTTCATGAGGTAACGATGCAAAACGAAGAACTGGTCCGGGTCGCGGTAGACGCCCTGGAAGAACTCAAAGGCAAGGACATCACCACCATCGATGTGCGCGGCAAGACCAGCGTCACCGATTTCATGGTGATCGCCAGCGGTACCTCCAGTCGCCACGTCAAGTCGCTGGCCGAGAACGTGCTGGAGAAGGTCAAGGAGCAGGGCGTGCGCCCGCTCGGCAACGAAGGCCTGGATGGCGGCGAATGGGCCCTGCTCGACCTGGGCGACGTGGTGGTCCACGTGATGCAGGTCGCCACCCGCCAGTTCTACGACCTGGAGCGCCTGTGGCAGGGTGCCGAGCAGAGCCGCGCGCACCATCAGGACGCGGCGGAGTAAGTCTGCGCCGTGCGTATCAAGCTGATCGCCGTCGGCTCGCGCATGCCGCGCTGGGTGGAGGAGGGCTGGCAGGAGTACGTCAAGCGCCTGCCGTCCGAGTTGCCGCTGGAGCTGGTGGAGATCCCGCTGACCACCCGCGGCAAGAATGCCGACGTCGCCCGCCTGATCCGTCAGGAGGGCGAGGCCATGCTGAGCAAGGTGCAGCCCGGTGAACGCATCGTGACCCTGGAGGTCACAGGCAAGCCATGGAGTACCGAGCAGCTGGCGGCCGAGCTGGAGCGCTGGCGCCTGGATGCGCGCACCGTCAACCTGATGGTCGGCGGCCCCGAGGGGCTGGCGCCGGAGGTGTGCGCGCGCAGCGAGCAGCGCTGGTCGCTGTCGCCGCTGACCCTGCCGCACCCGCTGGTGCGCATCCTGCTCGGCGAACAGATCTATCGCGCCTGGACCGTGCTGTCCGGCCACCCGTACCACAAGTAAGCAGTAGTCGATGCCACAGCCCATTCGCCTCAAGGACCACGAGAAGGACGCCCGCCTGGTGCGTCGTCGCGTCGTCGTCGGCGGCGTCGCGGTGCTGTTGCTGACCTGCGTGCTGGTCGCGCGCATGTACTACCTGCAGGTGATCCAGTACGAGCACCACACCACCCTGGCGGAGAACAACCGCATCCACGTGCAGCCGATCCCGCCGACCCGCGGCCTGATCTTCGACCGCAACGGGGTGATCATCGCCGACAACCGTCCCAGCTTCAGCCTGACCGTGACCCGCGAGCGCGCCGGCGACTGGCAGCAGGTGCTGGATGTGATAGTCGAGGTGCTGGAGCTGGCTCCGGACGACCGCGCCCTGTTCGAGAAGCGCATGCGCCAGGGGCGCCGGCCGTTCGAGCCGGTGCCGGTGCTGTTCGAGCTGTCTGAGGAGCAGATCGCTCGCATCGCGGTCAACCAGTTCCGCCTGCCCGGCGTGGATGTGGCGGCCCAGCTGGTGCGCCACTACCCGCAGAAGGCGCGCTTCGCCCACTCGGTCGGCTACGTCGGGCGGATCAACGAGAAGGAGCTCAAGGAGCTCGACCCCACCGACTACGCCGGTACCCACCACATCGGCAAGACCGGCGTCGAGCGCTTCTATGAGGACCTGCTGCACGGCCAGGTGGGCTACGAGGAAGTCGAGACCAACGCCCGCGGTCGGGTGCTGCGGGTGCTCAAGCGTACCGATCCGACGCCGGGCATGGACCTGACCCTGACCCTCGATGCCAGGCTGCAGGAGGCCGCTGAGCAGGCACTGGGGGACCGGCGCGGTGCCGTGGTGGCGATCGAGCCGGCCAGCGGCGATGTGTTGGCCATGGTCAGCATGCCCAGTTTCGATCCCAACCCCTTCGTCACCGGCATCGGCTTCAAGGCCTATGCCGAGCTGCGCGACTCCATCGACCGGCCGTTGTACAACCGCGTGCTGCGCGGCCTCTACCCGCCGGGCTCGACGATCAAGCCGATGGTCGCGGTGGCCGGCCTGGATGCCGGGGTGATCACCCCGCAGACCCGGGTGTTCGACCCCGGCTACTACCAGCTGCCCGGCCACAGCCACAAGTACCGCAACTGGAACCGCCTGGGCGATGGCTCGGTGAACATGGAGTTCGCCATCATGCGTTCCAACGACACCTACTTCTACGACCTGGCGCGCAAGATGGGCGTCGATCGCCTGCACGACTACATGACCCGCTTCGGCCTGGGCCAGCGGGTGTCGCTGGACATGTTCGAGGAAACCGCCGGGCTGATGCCCTCGCGCGAGTGGAAGCGCGCGCGCTATCGCCAGGCCTGGTACCCGGGCGAGACCCTGATCCTCGGCATCGGCCAGGGCTACATGCAGACCACGCCGCTGCAGCTGGCGCAGGCCACCGTGCTGATGGCCACCCATGGCAAGTGGATCCGCCCGCACCTGCTCAAGGAGGCCGAGGGGCAGACGCCGCAGCAGCTGATGGCCGACGGCGCCATGGATGGCATGCAGACCCCGCCGGACATCGTGCTGCGCGACGACAAGTTCTGGGACTACGGGCGCCAGGGCATGGAGGCGGTGATGCACGGCCCGCGCGGTACCGCGGCCAAGGTCGGTGCCGCGTCCGTCTATCGCATCGCCGGCAAGAGCGGCACGGCGCAGGTGGTGGCGATCAAGCAGGGCGAGAAGTACGACCGCAACAAGGTCCACGAGCGCCATCGCGACCATGCCCTGTTCGTCGCCTTCGCCCCCGCCGAGGCGCCGAAGATCGCCGTGGCGGTGATGGTGGAGAACGGCGAGTCCGGCTCCGGTGTCGCCGCGCCGGTGGTCAAGCAGGTCATGGACGCCTGGCTGCTCGGCCCCGATGGCCAGCTCAAGCCGGAATACCGCCCGCCGGCCCCGCTCACCGAAGAGGTTCGCGCGCAGCGATGAAACGTCAGGAATTCGACCGCACCATTTCCGACGAGGACGTGTTCAAGCGCCGCGCCAGCCTGCTGCAGCGCCTGCACATCGATGGCTGGCTGCTGCTGATCCTGCTGGCCCTGTGTGCCGGCAGCCTGTTCGTGCTGTATTCGGCCAGCGGCAAGAACTGGGACCTGGTGATCAAGCAGGGCACCTCGTTCGGCATCGGCCTGGTCGCCGCCATCGTCATCGCCCAGTTCGAGCCGCGCTTCATGGCGCGCTGGGTGCCGCTGGCCTACCTGGCCGGCGTCGGCCTGCTGATGGCGGTGGAAGTCATGGGCCACACGGCCATGGGGGCAACCCGCTGGATCAACATTCCCGGGGTGATCCGCTTCCAGCCCTCGGAATTCATGAAGATCATCATGCCGGCGACCATCGCCTGGTACCTGGCGCGGCACAACTTGCCGCCCAAGCTCAAGCACATCGTCGTCAGCCTGGTGCTGATCCTGATTCCCTTCGTGCTCATCCTGAAACAGCCCGACCTGGGCACCGGCCTGCTGATCCTCGCCTCCGGCGCCTTCGTGCTATTCATGGCCGGCCTGCAGTGGCGCTGGATCCTCGGCGCGGCGGCGGCCGTGGTGCCGATCGCCATCGCCATGTGGTTCTTCGTGCTGCACCAGTACCAGAAGCAGCGGGTGCTGACCTTCCTCAACCCGGAGAGCGACCCGCTGGGCACCGGCTGGAACATCATCCAGTCCAAGGCGGCCATCGGTTCCGGCGGCGTATTCGGCAAGGGCTGGCTGCTCGGCACCCAGTCGCACCTGGATTTTTTGCCGGAAAGCCACACGGACTTTATCATTGCCGTGCTGAGCGAAGAGTTCGGCATGGTTGGGGTGTGCATCCTGCTGTTGGTCTACCTGCTGCTGATCGGACGTGGCCTGGTGATCACCGCCAATGCGCAGACCCTGTTCGGCAAGCTGCTGGCCGGTAGCCTGACCATGACCTTCTTCGTCTATGTATTCGTGAACATCGGCATGGTCAGCGGACTGTTGCCGGTGGTGGGGGTGCCCCTGCCCTTCATTAGCTACGGCGGAACCCATCTGGTGACGCTGTTGTCTGGGTTTGGGGTTTTGATGGCGATCCAGACGCACCGCAAGTGGATCGCCCAGGCATGACAAGAGTGCAGAATTTGAAACAGGCAATACGCAGCTGGGGTGTCGCCATGATGGCGCTGCTCGGCACGCTCGGGCAGGCTCAGGCCGCCGGGGAATACCAGGGTTCGGCCAAGGTGGCCGAGTTCGTCGGCGAAATGACCCGTGACCACGGCTTCGCCGCCGAGCAGCTGACCGCGCTGTTCGACCAGGTTGAACGCAAGCAGGCGATCCTCGACGCCATCTCCCGCCCGGCCGAGAAGGTCAAGCCGTGGAAGGAGTACCGGCCGATCTTCATCACCGAGGCGCGCATCAGCAAGGGCGTGGACTTCTGGAACCAGCACGCCGAGGCCCTGGCCCGCGCCGAGCGGGAGTACGGCGTGCCGGCCGAGGTGATCGTCTCGATCATCGGCGTGGAGACCTTCTACGGCGGCAATACCGGCAGCTGGCGCGTGCTCGATGCGCTGTCGACCCTGTGCTTCGACTATCCGCCGCGCGCCGAATTTTTCTGCCAGCAGCTGCGCGAGTTCCTCATCCTGGCCCGCGAGCAGCAGGTCGAGCCGCTCAGCCTCAAGGGCTCCTACGCCGGTGCGATGGGCCTGCCGCAATTCATGCCGAGCAGTTTCCGCGCCTACGCCGTGGACTTCGACGGCGACGGCCATATCGACATCTGGACCAACCCGGTGGATGCCATCGGCAGCGTCGCCAGCTACTTCAAGCGCCATGGCTGGGCCACCGGCGAACCGGTGGTCAGCCGCGCCCAGGTCAAGGGCGAGCAGGCCGACAGCGGCCTGACCGTGGGCCTCGACCCGGTGAAGAAGGTCGGCGAGCTGCGCGCCCTCGGCTGGACTAGCGGCGATGTGCTGCGCGACGACATCCCGGTCACCGCCTTCCGCTTCGACGGCGCCGAAGGCCAGGAATACTGGATGGGCCTGCCCAACTTCTACGTGATCACCCGCTACAATCGCAGCGCCATGTACGCCATGGCCGTCCATCAACTGTCCGGCGAACTGCTCGCCAAGCGGGGCCGTCCGTGAAACCCATGCTGCGCACCCTGGCCGTCGGCGCCTTCGGTCTGGTCCTGGTCAGCTGTTCCAGCAGCCGTGCGCCGCAGCCGATGGAGCCGGGCAGCCAGCCGATCTCCGGTCCGGCGCAGTACAACCGCCCGCACCGCGACGGCGCGCCCTGGTGGGACGTCGACGTGTCGCGCATCCCCGATGCCGTGCCGATGCCGCACTACGGCAACTTCAAGGCCAATCCCTACACGGTGATGGGCAAGACCTACTACCCGATCCGTGACAGCCGGCGCTACGTTGCCACCGGCATCGCCTCCTGGTACGGCACCAAGTTCCACGGCCAGGCCACCGCCAACGGCGAGGCCTACGACCTGTACGGCATGACCGCCGCGCACAAGACCCTGCCGCTGCCCAGCTATGTGCGGGTGACCAACCTGGACAACGGCAAGAGCGTGATCCTGCGGGTCAACGACCGCGGCCCGTTCTATTCCGATCGCATCATCGACCTGTCCTTCGCCGCGGCGAAGAAGCTCGGCTATGCCGAGAGCGGCACCGCGCGGGTCAAGGTTGAGGGCATCGACCCGCACGAGTGGTGGGCCGCCCAAGGCCGCCCGGTGCCGATGGTGCTGGCGCAGCCGAAGATGGCTGGCCAGGGCGCGCCGGCCGTCGCCGAGCCGGTGGCGGTGGCCGCCAGCCAGCCGATCGAGCAGTACACGCCGCCGCCCACGCAGCACGCCGCAGCCGTGCTGCCGGTGCAGATCGACGTAAAAAAAAACGCTACGCCCGCAGCCTCTGGCCTGTATCTCCAAGTGGCCGCCTTCGCCAATCCGGACGCTGCGGAACTTCTCAAGGCCAAGCTGAGCCAAACGGTGCCTGCCAAGGTGTTTATCAGCTCGGTGGTGCGCAACCAGCAGATCTTGCACCGGGTCCGGCTGGGGCCGGTCGAAACCCAGGCTGAGGCCCAGCAGCTGCAGGACAGCGTGCGCCTGGCCAACCTGGGCGACCCCGCCCTGGTCAAGCCGGACTAGCGCCTTCGCGCGTCACCCCTCGGGGCGGCGCTGAATGCAGGCGGACTCCGGTCCGCCTGTTCCATTGTTGAACAGCCACTTCAGAGAGACGGATGAACATCGCCCGCTTTGCCCAACGCCTTTCCCTGCTCGTCACGCTGCTGGCCGCGCCTGTGCTCGCGTCCGCCGAATCGGCGATTCCCTCGCCGCCGCAACTGGCCGCCAAGTCCTATGTGCTGATGGACGCCGCCAGTGGCAAGGTGCTGGTGGAGAACAACGGCGACCAGCGCCTGCCCCCGGCCAGCCTGACCAAGCTGATGACCGCCTACATCGCCACCCTGGAGATCCGCAAGGGCAAGATCGGCGAGCAGGACCTGGTCACCGTCAGCGAGCACGCCTGGCGCACCGGCGGCGCGGCCTCCGGCGGCTCCACCATGTTCCTACCGCTGAACAGCCAGGTGACGGTGGATGACCTGCTGCACGGCATCATCATCCAGTCCGGCAACGATGCCAGCATCGCCATCGCCGAGTACATCGCCGGCAGCGAAGACGCCTTCGCCGACATGATGAACGAGACTGCCGAGAAGCTCGGCATGAAGAACTCGCACTTCATGAACGCCACCGGCCTGCCGCATCCGGAGCACTACTCCAGCGCCCACGACATGGCCATCCTGGCCCGCGCCATCATCAACGAGGACCAGGAGCACTACGCGATCTACTCGCAGAAGGAGTTCCACTGGAACAACATCAAGCAGGGCAACCGCAACCTGCTGCTGTGGCGCGACAGCACCGTCGATGGCCTGAAGACCGGCCACACCGAGGAAGCCGGCTACTGCCTGGTGGCCTCCGCCGTGCGCGACGGCGCGCGCATGATCACCTCGGTGTTCGGTACCGACAGCGAGAAGACCCGCGCCGCCGAGACCCAGAAGCTGCTGACCTACGGCTTCCGCTTCTTCGAGACCCAGACCTTCTACAAGCAGGGTCAGGAGCTGGCCCAGGCCCAGGTGTGGAAGGGCGTCAGCCGTCAGGTCAAGGCCGGCCTGGCCGAGGACCTCAGCCTGACCCTGCCCAAGGGCCAGATCAAGCAGCTGCAGGCCGCCATGGTGCTGGAGCCGCAGCTGGTGGCGCCGCTCAAGCAGGGCGACGTGATCGGCAAGGTCGAGGTCAAGCTCGGCGAGCAGGTGATCCACAGCGCCGACCTGATCGCCCTGGAGCCGGTGGAGGAGGGTGGTTTCTTCCGCCGCCTGTGGGATAGCATCCGCCTGTTCTTCTTCGGCCTGTTCAACTGACTGACCGGCGTGCCTTGAAAAGCGCAGGGCGCGCGCCCATCTTGCCGACAGGCCGGCGCGCCGCGGAGCCGGCCCGATCATGATCATGGACGCCCCCTCGCGGGGCGTTCTGTTTTTCTCGCGGGTCATGAACCCGGAGTAGTGCGATGACCGATACCGAAGTACAAGCCCCGAAAATCGAATTCCCCTGCGAACGCTACCCGATCAAGGTGATCGGCGAGGCCGGCGAAGGCTTCGCCGACCTGGTGGTGGAAGTGATCCAGCGCCATGCGCCGGGCTTCGACGCCACCAGCCTGGTGGTGCGCGACAGCCGCAACGGCCGCTTCCTCTCCGTGCAGGTGCTGATCACCGCCACCGGCGTGGAGCAGCTGCAGGCGATCCATGTCGACCTGAAAGCCACCGGTCGCGTACACATGGTGCTCTGATGGCCGAACTGGTCGTGCGTCACCTGGGTCTGGCGGAGTACCTGCCGACCCTGGAAGCCATGCGCCGCTTCACCGCCGAGCGTGATGAGTCGACCCCCGACGAGATCTGGCTGCTGCAGCACCCGCGGGTGTTCACCCAGGGGCAGGCCGGCAAGGCCGAGCACCTGCTGGCGCCCGGCGATATCCCGGTGATCCAGGTCGAGCGCGGTGGCCAGGTCACCTACCACGGCCCCGGCCAGCTGGTGGCCTACCTGATGCTCAATCTGCGCCGGCAGAAGCTGGGCGTGCGCGAGCTGGTCACGGCGATGGAGAACGCGCTGGTCGACGTGCTGGCCAGCTATGGCATCGAGGCGGCGCCCAAGGCCGACGCCCCGGGCGTCTACGTCGCCGGCGACAAGATCGCCTCGCTGGGCCTGCGGGTGCGCAATGGCTGCTCGTTTCACGGCCTGGCGCTGAACGTCGACATGGACATGACGCCGTTCCTGCGCATCAACCCCTGTGGTTACGCCGGTCTGAAGATGGTCCAGCTCAGGGACCTGCTGGAAACCCCGCCCGCGCTGGACGAGGTGGCGCAGCGCCTGGAGCACGCCCTGCGCGAGCGTCTGGGTTACCGCTGAGGTTGAGATAGACACCAAGCAAAAGGCCCTGGGGCGGATGCCACAGGGCCTTTTCTGTTTCCAGGCTGAGATCAGTTCAGGTTGAGCGCCGGAATCAGGCTGTCGTCCTGCTGCTGCCCGGGAACCGGGGCGGGGGCGGCCAGGCCCAGGTTGTTCTTCTCGAACACCCGGTCGGCACGGTAGCTGGAACGCACCAGCGGGCCGGCGGCGACTTCCATGAAGCCCTTCTCCAGGCCGATGTCGCGCAGGCGGTTGAACTCCTCGGGGCTGACCCAGCGCTGCACCTTGAGGTGGTTGCGCGTGGGCTGCAGGTACTGGCCGAGGGTGAGGATGTCCACGCCGATGGCACGCAGGTCATCCATGGTCTGCAGGATTTCCTCGTCGGTCTCGCCCAGGCCGAGCATCAGGCTGGTCTTGGTGATGACCGAGGGGCGGTGCTGCTTGGCGAACTCCAGTACCTTGAGCGTTTTCTCATAGCCGGCGCGCGGATCGCGTACCACATGGGTCAGGCGCTTGACCGTCTCGACGTTCTGGGCGAACACCTCGAGGCCGGAGTCCACCACGCGGGCGATGGCCTCGCGGTCGCCGTCGAAGTCCGGGGTCAGGGCCTCCACCACCACCTGCGGGGTGTTGGCCTTGATCGCCTGCACGCAGGCGGCGTAGTGTGCGGCGCCGCCGTCGGGCAGGTCGTCGCGGTCCACCGAGGTCAGCACGATGTAGCGCAGGCCCATCAGCTCCACCGACTTGGCGGTGTTCTGCGGCTCCTCCTGGTCCAGCCAGCCGTTCGGGTTGCCGGTATCGACCGCGCAGAAACGGCAGGCACGGGTGCACACCGAACCCATCAGCATGATGGTGGCGGTGCCGTTGGACCAGCATTCGCCCATGTTCGGGCAGTGGGATTCCTGGCACACGGTGCTCAGGCGGTGCTCGCCGACATTGCGCTTGACCGCATCGAAGCGGCTGCCACTCGGTGCCTTGACCCGCAGCCAGCTCGGTTTGGGCTCGACGACCTGGGGCTCGGCCGAGGCGCGGCGCTTCTGGCCATCCTTGATCGCGGTGATGCCCTGCGGCGTGCGGAATTTTTCTCCGCTGGCGACGGGCTTGGGCGGGGCTGTGTCGGACATCTTGAGCTCGGCTCCGGTAGGGGCTTCGTTGGCGGGGCTTGTGGCCGGCGCCCAGTCTACCATAGGGCACCGCGAGCGGCTGCCAGCGCCGGTCGGCGGGGCTCTGCGCCGTTGCGCGCGCTCAGGGCTTGAGCTGGTTGGCGAACTGCTCCACCGCCTGCACCACCTGCTTGGCGCCCTCCTGAATCTCGACGATGACGGCGCCGGCCTGGTTGGCCAGGTCCAGTCCCTGTTCGGCCTGCTCGCGGCTGCTGGCCATGCTGTCCACCGCGTTCTGCGCCAGGGTCTGGTTCTTCTGCACCACCTCGACGATCTCCTCGGTGGCCTGGCTGGTGCGCCCGGCCAGCTGGCGTACCTCATCGGCTACCACGGCGAAGCCGCGGCCCTGGTCGCCGGCGCGGGCCGCTTCGATAGCGGCGTTGAGGGCGAGCAGGTTGGTCTGGTCGGCGATGCCGCGGATGGTCTGCATGATGGTGCTGATCAGCTGCGACTGTCTGCCCAGGGCCGCGATGCCATCGCTGGCCTCCTGCAGCTGGCGGGCAATGCGCTGCATCACCTCGACCGTCTGGCGCACCACGGCGGCGCCCTTGTCGGCGCTGCCGTCGGTTTGCTGGGAGATGCCGTAGGCGATGCTCGCCGCCTCGGCCACGGCCTGCTCCTGGCTGATCTGGTCGGTGACCACGGTGGCGAACTTGACCACTTTGTACAGCTTGCCGTGGGGATCGAGGATCGGGTTGTAGGAGGCCTCCAGCCACACCACCCGGCCATGGTTGTCGACTCGCTTGAAGCGCCCGGCGACGAATTCGCCGCGGTTCAGTCGGGCCCAGAAGTCGCGGTAGGCCTGCGAGTTGTACTCCTCCGGCTCGCAGAACATGCGGTGGTGCTTGCCCCGGATCTGCTCCAGGCGATAGCCCATGCCGTCGAGGAAACGCTGGTTGGCGCTCAGCACCTCGCCGGCCAGGTTGAACTCGATCACCGCGGTGGAGCGCAGCAGGGCATCGATCAGGCCTTCGTGCTCGCGGGAGGTGCTGATGGTACGGGTCAGGTCGGTCGCGCAGAGGGTGAAGTAGGCCAGTTCGCCGTGCGCGTTCAGCACGGGTTGCCAGATGGCGCGCAGCCAGGCTTCCTCGCCGTTGCCGCGCAGCAGGCGGTAGGCGCCGCAGAGGTGCTCGCGCTGGCGCAGCGCCTGCTGCAGTCTCTGGTAGTTGGACTCGCGGCGAAAGGATTCGGGAATCAGCGAGTCCAGTGGGCGGCCGAGCAGCGCGTCGCCGGAATAGAGCATTTCGTCGAGGAAGTTGTCGTTGGCGTAGCGCACCCGGCCGTCGGCCTCGATCTCCAGCACCAGCATCTCGCTGTACAGCGAGTCCTTGATCTGACGCATGCTGGCCAGTTCGTTACGCAGCTGGGCCAGTTCATCCTTCAGCTTGTTGTTGAACATCGGCAAAGCACCCCTGGGCATGTGACGCGTGCAGCTCCGAGGAAACAGCCTCGCTGGCTGATCGACCTCTGGCGGAAAAAGCACAGTCCCTGCAGTGTAGCCTTCATCCCATAGCCCTCTGCCGCAGCCAGGAATCCATGACCTACCTCGAACTTGAAATGCGCTTGCCTGCCGATTACCGGGCGGCCGACCTGCTGGCTTTCCATGCTCGAGATGCCCAGGCCCTGGCCGAACGCGTCACGGCCGCGGGGCTGGACAAGGGCATCCTCTGGCAGGGACAGCCGGCCTGCCTGAGCCTGGCTTTCGCCGGCGGGCAGGTGCGCGCGGCGCTGCAGCTGGATGGCCAGGCAGGGGATGACCTGCCATCGCTGCGGGCGCTGGTCGAGCACATGCTGGGCATGAACCAGCCGGTGACGGCGTTCGAGTCGGCGCTGGGCGATCACCCGCTGCTGGGGCGCCTGATCGCCGCCAACCGGGGCTTGCGCGTGCCGCAGTCGGCTTCGCCGTTCGAGGCCCTGAGCTGGGCCATCAGCGGCCAGCAGATCAGTTTGCAAGTGGCCATCGCGCTGCGCCGTCGACTGATCCAGCTGGCCGGGCGGCGCCATTCCAGCGGCCTGCTGTGCTATCCGGATGCCGCGGCGGTGGCACGGCTGGACGCCGACGCCCTGGGCCGCGCCGGCTTTTCCCGGGCCAAGGCGCAGACCCTGTTGCTGCTGGCGCGCGAGGTGGTGGAGGGGCGGCTGCCGCTGGATCAGTGGGTGCAGGACGAGCCGGCCGAGGCCATTGGCCGGCGCCTGCTGGTGCTCAAGGGCATAGGCCCCTGGACGGTGGACTATGCACTGCTACGCGGCTTCGCCCGCCTGGATGGCTCGCTGCACGGCGATGCCGCTGTACGCCGCCAGCTGCAGCGGCTGCTGGGCGTCGAGGAGAAGCTCGAGCAAGCCTTCGTGCGCGACTGGCTGGCGCCCTTCGCTCCCTGGCGGGCACTGGTGGCGGCGCATCTCTGGGCGATGCCCTGAGGCCGTGGAGCGCGCGCAGCCGGGCCAGGCGGGGAGGGAGCGAGGGTGCGGGGCACACCCCGGACCGCTTTCCAGCAACGCCCCGCCGGCGCGCTGCGGCCCTTGCTCAGCGCAGCTGTTGCAGCAGCGCCGGGGTCGGGTAGCCGTCGGCCGGCAGGCCCAGGCTCTGCTGGAAGGCACGCACCGCGCGGCGGGTGTTGGCGCCGATGATGCCGTCCGCCGGGCCCGGGTTGAAGCCCCTGGCGGCCAGGCCTTCCTGCAGGGCGATGCGCTCGCTGCGCCCCAGCGGGCGCTCGTCCTTCGGCCAGCTGCCGCTGATCTGCCCGCCACCGACGAAGCGCTGGCCGAGCAGGCCCACGGCCAGGGCGTAGGAACTGGAGTTGTTGTAGCGCAGGATGGCGTTGAAGTTGCGGAACACAAGGAAGGCCGGGCCGCGGTGACCGGCCGGCAGCAGCAGGTAGCCGGTATCGTCCGGCGCCAGGCCGGCCGGGGTGCCCTTCACGCCGAGCGCGTGCCACTGGGCATAGGTCTTGCGGATCTCGCTGTCGGCCAGGGCATGGTCGAAGTCGTCCGGCAGGGCGACCTGGAAGCCCCAGGGCTTGCCCTGCTGCCAGCCGGAGGCCTGCAGGTAGTGGGCGGCCGAGGCCAGGGCGTCGGCGCTGGAGTTCCAGATGTCGCGCCGGCCATCGCCGTCGAAGTCCACCGCGTGGCTCAGGTAGGTGGTGGGAATGAACTGGGTCTGGCCCATGGCCCCAGCCCAGGAACCGCGCAGGCCGCTTATCCCGATGTCGCCGCTCTGCAGGATCTGCAGGGCCGCCAGCAGCTGCTCCTCGGCCCAGCGCGGGCGGCGCCCCTCGTAGGCCAGGGTGGCCAGGGAGCGGATGACCGAGTTGTCGCCCATGAACTGGCCGAAGCTGCTCTCCATGCCCCAGATGGCGACCAGGGTCTCGCGCTCGACGCCGTAGCGCCGCTCGATGGCATCCAGGCTGGCGGCATGCTCGGCGAGCAGGGTCTGGCCCTTGCGCACGCGCACCGGCGAGATGGCGCCGTCCAGGTACTCCCACACCGGGCGGGTGAATTCAGGCTGCGCGCCGTCGGCGCGTACCACGCTCGGGTCGGGGGTCACGCCACTGAAGGCGCGGTCGAACAACTCGGCCTGGATGCCGCTGCGCAGGGCCTTGAGGCGGAACTGGCGCTGCCAGCCGTTGAAGTCGATGGCCGGTGCGGGGGCCACGGCCACCTGTACCCTGTCGTTGCTCGGCGCCATGCGTTGCGGCTGGGCTGCCGGCTGGCTGGAAACCAGTTCGGGGGCGGTGTCCGGGGTTTCGGCGCAGGCGCCGAGGAGCAGGGTGGCGCCGACGAGCAGGCCGCTCAGGCGGGCGGTAGGAAAGCGGTGGGGCATTGCGCGGTGTCTCGGTCTTGCCAATCAGACCGCGACCTTAGCATGCCGGATATGCCGGTGGCGCCCCGCCGGCGGCTCAGGCGGCGAATTTCGCCAGGGCCAGAAAGCAGGAAGCCTCCCAGTGGGAGGCTTCGCGGCGGTAGCTGCCTTTGCCCTTCTTCGGCTGTTCCTGGCGGCTGCGGAACAGCGGTTGGGCGATGATGGACTTGGCCTTGTTCGGCCGCTTGCGGGCTTTCTTGCTCATCTCGATGATCCTCGCGCACCCGCGACGCTGCGGGCGGCGCGGACTATGCGCCGCTGTACGAAAAATGTCCAGTGGCGCTATTCGCTCAGCGCCAGGCGCTGGCCGGCCATCAGCAGGGCCAGGCGCGCCAGGCTGCTCCAGGCGTCGCCGGCGGCCTGGCCCTTGACCTGCGCGTCGATGCGCTGGGCGTCGATCAGCAGCTGGTTCCAGCGCGCCGCGGTGTGCCGCTGCAAGGCACGGCTGTAGAGCGGGCGGCGCTTGTCCCAGACCGGCGGGCGGGCGCTGGCGAAGGCCTTCTCCAGCGGCACGCCCTGGCTGAACTGCTGGGCCAGGCCGGCCAGCTGGCGCAGCTCGCGGGCCAGCATGACGACGATGAACAGCGGCTCCACACCCTCGCCGCGCAGGCCTTCGAGCATGCGCAGGGCATGCGCCGCCTCGCCGCCCAGCACGGCGTCGATCAGGCCGAACACGTCGTAGCGGGCGCTGTCGGCCACCGCCGCCTGCACCGTGCCGACATCGACCTGGTTGCCTTCGGCCAGCAGCTTGAGCTTCTCGATCTCCTGGGCGGCGGCCAGCAGGTTGCCCTCGACCCGCGCGGCGATCAGTTCCACCGCTTCCTGGGTGGCCGCCAGGCCGGCCTGTGACAGGCGCTGGCGAATCCAGTTGGGCAGCTGCGCGACCTCGATCGGCCAGATCTGCAGGAACTGGCTGTGCGGCCCCTCGATCAGCGCCTTGGCCCACTTGGTCTTCTGCGTGGCGCCGTCCAGCTTGGGCAGGCTGATCAGCAGCACGGTGTCTTCCGGCGGCCGCCCCAGGTATTCGAGGAGGGCGGCGGTGCCCTTGTCGCCGGGCTTGCCACCCGGGATGCGCAGCTCGATCAGGCGCTTCTCGGCGAACAGCGAGAGGCTGGCGCCGGCCTCGTAGAGCAGGCCCCAGTCGAAGCTGGCTTCGGCATGGAACACCTGGCGTTCGCTGAAACCCTGCTGGCGGGTGGCGGCGCGGATGGCGTCCTCGGCTTCCTGGCACAGCAGCGGCTCGTCGCCACTGACCACGTAGACAGGCGCGAGCGAGCCCTGCAGGTGTTTGCCGAGTTGCGCGGGATTGAGCTTCATAGACAGCTGGGGCCGCAGAAGCGGCCCCTGGGTCTTACTGGCTGATCGGCAGCTGGATCGGCGACTGCAGCGGCGCCGATTCCTGCTCGGCGCGGCGCGCGGCGGCAGCGGCTTCCGCTTCCGCGGCGGCACGCGCCTCGGCCTCCTGCTGCAGCTGCTCCAGCTGGGCCGGGCTCAGCAGCTGCAGGCGCAGGGACATCTGCTGGACCAGTTCGCGGCGCATTTCCTGGCGCAACTGGCCGGACTCCTGGCTGGAGCCGATGAGGTTGTTCTCGTCGTGCACATACACGCTCTGCACTTCCAGCTTGTCTCGGAGCAGCAGCAGGTTCTTCTCGCCGCGGATCTCGTAGTCCAGGCGGGTGGTCAGCTCGTACTCGGCGCTGCGTGCGCTGCTGGTGACGCTGGCGGTGCGCTGGGTTTCCTGCTCGTTGGCCAGGAACAGGCGGTAGGGCGCGCCGCTGTGCACCTTGACGCCGCTGTTTTCCAGCAGCTGCTGCAGTTGCTTGGCGGTGTCGCCATAGGCGTTGCGCGCCTGCAGGTCGATTTCCTTGATGGCGAACTCGGCGCTGCCGGTACCGCGCAGCTGGAAGCCGCAGGCGCTGAGCAGGACGGCGAGGCCGATGACCAGCATGTTCCGTTTCATCATTGTTTTCTTCCCCTTGAGACTCCCGGCGCCGCGGCGCCGGGCTTGATCAGTTGGCGACTATGTTGACCAGCTTGCCCGGCACGACGATGACCTTGCGGATGGTCACGCCCTCGGTGAAGCGCTGCACGTTCTCGTTGGCGCGGGCGGCGGCCTCGACTTCCTCGCGGGAGGCCGAGGCGGGCACCTCGATCTGGCCGCGCAGCTTGCCATTGACCTGGATGACCAGGGTCAGGCTGTCCTGCACCAGGGCCGACTCGTCTACCTGCGGCCACTGCGCGTCGATGATCGCGCCGGCCTTGCCCAGGCGCTGCCACAGTTCGTGGCAGATGTGCGGGGTGATCGGCGCCAGCAGCAGGGCCACGGTCTCCAGGCCTTCCTGGAGCAGGGCGCGGTCCTGTTCGGTGGCGGTGGCGGCCTTCTCCAGCACGTTCATCAGGGTCATCACCTGGGCGATGGCGGTGTTGAACTTGTGGTGCTGGCCCACGTCGTTGCTGGCCTGCTTGATGGCCAGGTGGATGGCGCGGCGCACGGCCTTCTGCTCGTCGGTCAGGCTGGCGACGTCCAGCTGGCCCGGCAGGCCGGCACTGACGTGGCTGTGGGCCAGGCGCCAGACGCGACGGAGGAAGCGATTGGCGCCCTCGATGCCGGCGTCCGACCACTCGCAGCTCATGTCGGGCGGCGAGGCGAACATCATGAACAGGCGGCAGGTGTCGGCGCCGTAAGCGTCGATCATGGCCTGCGGGTCTACGCCGTTGTTCTTCGACTTGGACATCTTCTCGGTGCCGCCGATTTCCACCGGCAGGCCGTCGCTCTTCAGCTTGGCGCCGATGACCTTGGCCTTGGCGTCACGCTCGACTTCCACGTCGGCCGGGTTGAACCAGTCCTTGCCGCCGTTTTCCAGGGTGCGGTAGTAGGTTTCGGCGACCACCATGCCCTGGGTCAGCAGGTTCTTGAACGGCTCGTTGGAGGTGACCAGGCCTTCGTCGCGCATCAGCTTGTGGAAGAAGCGCGCGTACAGCAGGTGCAGGATGGCGTGCTCGATGCCGCCGATGTACTGGTCCACCGGCAGCCAGTGGTTGGCGGCCTGCGGGTCGACCATGCCGCCGGTGTAGTTCGGCGAGGCGTAGCGGGCGTAGTACCAGGACGACTCGACGAAGGTGTCCATGGTGTCGGTTTCGCGCTTGGCCGGGCTGCCGCATTTCGGGCAGCTGCACTCGTAGAACTCGGGCATCTTGGCCAGCGGCGAACCGGCGCCGTCCGGCACCACGTCTTCGGGCAGCACCACCGGCAGCTGGTCTTCCGGCACCGGAACATCGCCGCAGCTCGGGCAGTGGATGATCGGGATCGGGCAACCCCAGTAGCGCTGGCGGCTGATGCCCCAGTCGCGCAGGCGGAACTGGGTCTTGCGCGCGCCATGGGCGCTGGCTTCCAGGTCGCCGACTATGGCGTCGAAGGCGGCGCTGAAGTCCAGGCCGTCGTACTTGCCGGAGTTGATGGTGGTCAGGCCGGCCTTGTCGCCATACCAGTCCTGCCAGGTGCTGGTGTCGTAGTCCTTGTCCGCCGCGACATACACCTGCTTGATCGGCAGGTCGTACTTGTTGGCGAACTCGAAGTCGCGCTCGTCGTGCGCCGGCACGGCCATCACAGCGCCTTCGCCGTAGCCCCACAGCACGTAGTTGGCGACGAACACCGGCAGCTTGTCGCCGGTCAGCGGATGGATGACGAACTGGCCGGTGGCCAGGCCCTTCTTCTCCATGGTGGCCATGTCGGCCTCGGCCACGGAGCCGGACTTGCACTCGGCGATGAAGGCGGCAATCGCCGGGTTGGATTCGGCGGCGCGCTGGGCCAGCGGGTGCTCGGCGGCCACGGCCACGTAGGTGGCGCCCATCAGGGTGTCGGGGCGGGTCGAGTAGACCTTGAGCTGGCCATCCACGCCGATGCTGGCGACGTCGTAGTCGAACACGATGTCGGCACCGAAGCTCTTGCCGATCCAGTTGCGCTGCATGGTCTTGACCTGCTCGGGCCAGCCTTCCAGCTCGTCCAGGCTGCTCAGCAGCTCTTCGGCGTAAGCGGTGATCTTGAAGTAGTACATCGGGATTTCGCGCTTCTCGATCAGCGCGCCCGAACGCCAGCCACGGCCGTCAATGACCTGCTCGTTGGCCAGCACGGTCTGGTCGACCGGGTCCCAGTTCACGGTACCGTTCTTGCGGTAGATCACGCCCTTCTCGAACAGGCGGGTGAACAGCCACTGCTCCCAGCGGTAGTAGTCCGGCTTGCAGGTGGTGACTTCGCGGGTCCAGTCGATGGCCAGGCCCAGCGATTTCAGCTGGGACTTCATGTAGGCGATGTTCTCGTAGGTCCACTTGGCCGGCGCGACCTTGTTCTTCATCGCCGCGTTCTCGGCCGGCATGCCGAAGGCGTCCCAGCCCATCGGCTGCAGCGCGTTCTTGCCCTGCATGCGCTGGTAGCGGGCGATCACGTCGCCGATGGTGTAGTTGCGCACGTGGCCCATGTGCAGCTTGCCGCTCGGGTAGGGGAACATCGACAGGCAGTAGAAGGTGTCCTTGCCCGGCTGTTCGGTCACGACAAAGGACTTCTGCGCGTCCCAATGGGCTTGGGCGGCGGCTTCGATTTCACGGGGCGAATACTGTTCGTGCATGGGCTTCGGCGCTGAAAAATGGGGCTTGCGAGAAACGCCGTAGCATACATGACCCCCTTGGATTCAGGGAAACCTTGATTGTGCCGCGCCCGCCGTTTGTCGCGGCGCCCGGCCGCGCTCCGGCCCGGCGCTAAGCTTGCCTGTAGGGGCGCGCAGGTCGGCGCCCGGTCGAGGTGGTGGATGGCAGAGTTGCGGCGAAGGGAAGAGGCAGGTGGGCTCTACGAGCGGCTGTTGCAGCGCCTGGCCCTGGCCCTGGAGGAAGCGGACAGCGCTTCCCGCCTGCACCAGGCCGCACCGCTCGAGCTGGAACTGAGCGGCCTGACCCCGGCGGAGATGCAGCTGATCCGCGCCTACCTGGACCGCGATCTCAACTGGCTGCGTGGCTGGCATGCCGCCGCCGAGGAGCTGGCGGTGATCGAGCAGGCGCCGGCGGTCGTAACGCGGGCGGCGGGCAAGTTGCCGCCCAGGGCGGCCGGCAAGGCGCCGGTGCGCGGCAAGTCGACGCTCAAGAAACGCCAGCCGCTGTGCTGTGCCCTGTGCGGTGCGGCGGCGCAGATTCAGCGTGGCGAAGGGGTGTTGCCGTGCGTCTCCTGCGGCTCCAAGCTGTTCCGCGCCGGTCAGCCGCGCTAGCGCTTGCAGATCGGGCTCGACTCCCCAGGGCGTAGCTCATAACCTCCGGGCACTGGAGGTGCCCATGGAACTGCGCTTCATCCTCAAACAGCTGCTCCTGCCGCCCGGCGGCCTGCTCCTGCTGATCCTGCTGGCCTGGCTGCTGTGGGCCTGGCTGGGACGGCCGCGTCTGGCGTCCGTCTGCCTGCTGCTCGGCCTGGGCGGTTTGTGGCTGCTCAGCCTGCCGGCCGTGGTGGAGTGGTCGGCGCGTCTGCTCGAGCGCGAGCCGGCGCTGGCCGAGTCGCAGTGGCCGGCACTGGCGCAGCGCGCCGAGGCGATCGTGGTGCTCGGCTCCGGGCGCGAGGAGGCCGATCCGGCCTGGGGCAGCGACCAGCCCAGCGTCACCGCCGTCGAACGCCTGCGCTATGCGGCGCGCCTGCAGCGCGCCGCCCAGCTGCCGGTGCTGATCAGCGGTGGCCTGCACTACGGCCAGCCGCCCAGCGAAGCGGCGCTGATGGCCGAGGCGCTGCAGCGCGACTTCGGCGTGGCAACCCGCTGGCGCGAGGAGCGTAGCCGTACCACCTGGGAGAACGCGCTGTTTACTGCCGAGCTGCTCAAGGCAGAGGGCGTGAGCCGCGTGGTGCTGGTCACCCAGGCGGCGCACATGCCGCGGGCGCGCTGGTGCTTCGAGCGCGCCGGGCTGCAGGTGGTGGCGGCGCCGCTGGGTTTTCTCGGCGTGCCCAACGAGCGCCCGCTGGGCGGCTGGCTGCCGGAGGGCAAGGCGCTGTGGCAGAGCACCCGGCTGCTCAACGAGGCGCTCGGGCTGCTCCTCTATCCGCTGCTGTATCGCTGAGCCGGCGCGCCGCGCGGCCGTTATTCAGGCCGCCTGCGGGCTGAGGTCGCGTGCCGCGCGGCGGCGGGCGACGAAGGCCCAGCCCAGCAGCAGGCTGCACAGCACGACCAGCGGCCAGGCGCGCCACAGCAGGTAGGGCGTCAGGCCTTGCATCGGCTGCACCTCGCCATACAGGACGGCCTGCTGGAACTGCGGGATCTGCACGCTGATGCGGCCCTGCGGGTCGATCAGCGCGGTGACGCCGTTGTTGGTGGCGCGGATCATCCAGCGCCCGGCCTCGAGGGCGCGCATCTGCGCCATCTGCAGGTGCTGCAGCGGGCCGATCGAGGTGCCGAACCAGGTGTCGTTGCTCACCGTCAGCAGCAGGTCGCTGCGGGCGGCCAGGCCGGCGGCGAATTCCGGGTAGACCACCTCATAGCAGATGAACGGCGCGATCTTCAGGCCCTTGGCCTGCAGCGGAGCCTGGTCGGCGGGGCCGCGGGCGAAGTCGGACATCGGTAGGTCGAAGAAGGCGATCAGTCCGCGCAGCACTTCCTGCAGCGGCACATACTCGCCGAAGGGCACCAGCTTCTGCTTGAGGTAGGTGCCCTCGCCCCAGCCGGTGACGGTGATCGCGTTGTAGTAGCGCTTCTCGCCGTGCTCGTTGGCCTGGCGCAGCGGCACGCCGGTGATCAGTGCGGCATCGCGCTCGGCGGCGACCCGGCCCATCACGCGCAGATAGCCCTCGGCGTATTCCTTGAGCACCGGCACGGCGGTTTCCGGCCAGACGATCAGGTCGGCTGGCCGGCTGCTCAGGGTCATGTCGCGGTACAGCGCCAGCTGGGCGTCCAGCTGCTCCGGGTCCCACTTGAGGTTCTGCTCGATATTGCCCTGCAGGGCGGCGACCTTGAGTGGCTCACCTTTGCGCTCGGTCCAGGCATGGCCATTCAGTGCCAGGCCGGCGACCCAGGGGGCCAGCAGCAGGAGCAGGGCGGCGGCCAGGCGCGGCTTGTCGCCCAGCAGGCGCGGCAGGTTGACCAGCAGGGCGGCGGACAGGGCCAGCACCAGCGAGATCAGCCACATGCCGCCGACTGGTGCCAGCCCGGCCAGCGGGCCGTGCAGCTGGCTGTAGCCGGCGTAGAGCCAGGGGAAGCCGGTGAGGAACCAGCCGCGGAAGGCCTCCTGGGCCAGCCACAGGGCGGCGAAGGCCAGGGCGTCGCCGATCGGCGCGTCGTTGCGGCGCAGCCAGCGCGCCCACAGCCAGGCGCCGAGGGCGAAGAACAGCGCGACCCCGGCGCAGAAGCCGAAGGTGAGGAAGGCGGCCAGGGCCGGCGAGGCGGCACCATAGTCATGGATGCTGACATAGACCCAGCTGGTGCCGGCGAGGAACAGGCCGATGCCGTAGAGCCAGCCGCGCAGCAGGGCCTGGCGCGGGTTCAGCCCACGCAGGCCGAGGTAGAACAGGGTGATGGCCAGCAGGGCCAGCGGCCAGATATCGAAGGGGGCCAGGGCCAGGGTGGTGCAGGCGCCGCCGGCGATGGCCAGCAGGTTGCCCGGCCAGCCGGGTTGGGTGATCCAGCGCATCGTGCGTCCTTGATCGGGAATCAGGCGGGCAAGGGTACTGGAAGGGCGGGAGGCGGGGTAGGGTGCGCGGCACGCACCCTGTATCGGCGAGTGACCGGGGGCGCTCGGCGCCCCATGGTTCAACGTTCCAGCGGGGTCAGGCGCAGCAGGTGCACGCGGCGGCTGTCGGCGTTGAGCACGCGGAAGCGGTACTCGCCGATCTCGGTCACTTCGTTGCGCTTGGGCAGGTGGCCGAAGGCGTTCATCACCAGGCCGCCGACGGTGTCGAACTCGTCGTCGGGGAACTCGGTGTCGAAGGCCTGGTTGAAGTTGTCGATCGGGGTCAGCGCCTTGATCAGGAAGTCGCCGGAGGGCAGCGGCTTGATGTAGCTGTCTTCCTCGACGTCGTGCTCGTCCTCGATGTCGCCGACGATCTGTTCCAGCACGTCCTCGATGGTCACCAGGCCGGCCACGCCGCCGTATTCGTCGATGACCACGGCCATGTGGTTGTGGTTGGCGCGGAACTCGCGCAGCAGCACGTTGAGGCGCTTGGACTCCGGCACGAAGGTGGCCGGGCGCAGCAGTTGCTTGATGTCGAACGGCTTGTCGCCGCCCAGGATCAGCGGCAGCAGGTCCTTGGCCAGGAGGATACCGATGACTTCATCCAGGCTCTCGCCGATCACCGGGTAGCGCGAATGGGCGGAGTCGATGATCGCCGGGAGGAACTCCTGCGGCGACTGGCTGGCCTTGATGCTGACCATCTGCGAGCGCGGCACCATGATGTCGCGCACCTGCAGGTCGGCGACCTGGATGGCGCCCTCGACTATGGCCAGTGCCTCGCTGTCGAGCAGCTTGTTCTGGTGGGCTTCGCGCAGGACTTCCAGCAGTTCCTGGCGGTTTCTCGGCTCATGAGCAAAAGCCTGGGTCAGCTTGTTGAACCAGGACTTCTGCTCGTTGCTCGATCGGTCTTCGCTCATGGTGTTTCTCGGTGCCTTCTTATTCTTCGGCGTAGGGGTCGGGATGCCCCAGTTCGGCCAGCAATTCTCGTTCCAGCGCTTCCATCTCCTCGGCTTCCTCGTCCTCGAGGTGGTCGTAGCCGAGCAGGTGCAGGCAGCCATGGATGACCAGGTGGGCCCAGTGGGCCTCCGGGGCCTTGCCCTGTTCGCGGGCCTCGCGCTCGACCACCGGCACGCAGATCACCAGGTCGCCGAGCAGCGGGATGTCGAGGATGCCTTCGGGGATTTCGGCGGGGAAGGACAGCACGTTGGTGGCGTAGTCCTTGTGCCGCCAGGTGCGGTTCAGTTCGCGGCCCTCGTCCTCGTCGACCAGGCGGATGGTCAGCTCGGAGTCGGCCGTGCGCTGGCGCAGGGCCAGCTCGCACCAGCGCCGCAGCTGCGCCTCAGCGGGCAGGGTGGTGGCGCTGGAGGCATTCTGCAGGTCCAGTTCAAGCATCGCGCGGGCTGTCCTTGCCGGGTTGGCGCTCCTCGAAGCGCTCGTAGGCCTCGACGATGCGCTGCACCAGGGGGTGGCGCACCACGTCCTTGGGCTTGAAGTGGGTGAAGCTGATGCCCGGCACGTCCTTCAGCACTTCCATCACGTGGGCCAGGCCGGACTTGGTGCCGCGCGGCAGGTCGACCTGGGTGATGTCGCCGGTGATCACGGCGGTGGAGCCGAAGCCGATACGGGTGAGGAACATCTTCATCTGCTCGAGGGTGGTGTTCTGACTCTCGTCGAGAATGATGAAGCTGTTGTTAAGGGTGCGGCCGCGCATGTAGGCCAGCGGGGCGATCTCGATCACCTGCTTCTCGATCAGCTTGGCTACCGTCTCGAAGCCGAGCATCTCGTACAGCGCGTCATACAGCGGGCGCAGGTAGGGGTCGATCTTCTGCGCCAGGTCGCCGGGGAGGAAGCCGAGCTTCTCGCCGGCCTCGACCGCCGGGCGTACCAGCAGGATGCGCCGCACCTGTTCGCGCTCCAGCGCGTCCACCGCGCAGGCCACCGCCAGGTAGGTCTTGCCGGTGCCGGCCGGGCCGATGCCGAAGTTGATGTCGTTGTCGAGGATGGCCTTGACGTAGCGCTGCTGGTTGGCGCCGCGCGGCTTGATCACGCCCTTCTTGGTGCGCAGGGCGATGCCGGCGTCGGCCTTGCCGCTGTCCAGCGCTTCCAGGCCGGATTCCTGCAAGTACAGGTGGACCAGGTCGGGCGACAGCTCGGCGCTCTTGGTCTCGCGGTACAGGCGGCGCAGCAGGTTCTCGGCGGACTGGGTGTGGCGGGGCTCGCCGACCAGTTCGAACTGGTTGCCGCGGTTGCGGATTTCGATGGCCAGGCGTTGTTCGATCAGGCGCAGGTGCTCGTCGAATTGCCCGCAGAGGTTGGCGAAGCGGCGTGCTTCGAAGGGTTCGAGGATGAAGCGATGGGGTTCTATGGGCGCGTTCAATGTGGTCCGGTTGCCGCTGTGCGGCGGGAATGATGGTCGAAGGATAACTCCAGGCGCCCGAGGGCGAAAGTTCGGGCGCCTGTCTGCGGGCTAGCCGTTAGTCGATAAGGGTGCCGCGCAGCGAGTGGGGCAGGGCGTCGTCGATGTGCACCAGGGCGAACTGGCCGATCAGGCGCGGGTTGCTGGCGCGGAAGTTGACGATGCGGTTGTTCTCGGTGCGGCCCTGGAGCATGCCCGGGTCCTTCTTCGAGTAGTCACTGACCAGGATGCGCTGGGTGCTGCCGACCATCCGTCGGCTGATCTCGAAGCCCTGCTGGTGGATGCGCGTCTGGAGGATCTGCAGGCGCTGCTTCTTCACCTCTTCCGGGGTGTCGTCGACCAGGTCCGCCGCCGGGGTGCCGGGGCGCGAGCTGTAGATGAAGGAGAAGGAGAAGTCGAAGCCGACGTCCTCGATCAGCTTCATGGTCTGCTCGAAGTCCTTGTCGGTCTCGCCGGGGAAGCCGACGATGAAGTCCGAGCTGATGCAGATGTCCGGCACCGCCGCGCGCAGCTTGCGGATGCGCGATTTGTATTCCAGTGCCGTGTGGTTGCGCTTCATCGCCGCCAGGATGCGGTCCGAGCCGGACTGCACCGGCAGGTGGAGGAACTTCACCAGTTGCGGGATTTCGGCGTGGGCCTGGATGATGGCGTCGGAGAACTCCAGCGGATGGCTGGTGGTGTAGCGGATGCGCTCGATGCCGTCGATGGCGGCCACCGCATAGAGCAGTTCGGCGAAGTCGGCGATGCGCCCGTCCGGGGTCTCGCCGCGGAAGCCGTTGACGTTCTGGCCGAGCAGGGTGACTTCCTTGACGCCTTTCTCGGCGAGCTGGGTGATCTCCAGCAGCACGTCGGCCAGCGGGCGGCTGACCTCCTCGCCGCGGGTGTAGGGCACCACGCAGAAGGTGCAGTACTTGCTGCAGCCTTCCATCACCGAGACGAAGGCGCTGGGGCCGTCGACGCGCGGCTCGGGCAGGCGGTCGAACTTCTCGATCTCGGGGAAGCTGATGTCGACCTGGGCCTTTCTGGTGGTGCGCGCGGCGTCGATCATCTCCGGCAGGCGGTGCAGGGTCTGCGGGCCGAACACCACGTCGACATAGGGCGCGCGGTCGCGGATGGCGGCGCCTTCCTGGCTGGCCACGCAGCCGCCGACGCCGATCACCAGGTCGGGGTTGTCCTGCTTCAGCTCGCGCCAGCGGCCCAGTTGGGAGAACACCTTCTCCTGGGCTTTTTCGCGGATCGAGCAGGTGTTGAGGAGGATCACGTCGGCTTCCGCCGGGTTCTCCGTGACTTCCAGGGCCTGGTGTTCGCCCAGCAGGTCGACCATGCGCGAGCTGTCGTACTCGTTCATCTGGCAACCGTGGGTCTCGATATAAAGCTTCTTGGCCATCTGTCTTCGTCGGGGTGGTTCGGATGAACCGCGCATTATAGGCGGCGACCACCCAGCTTCCTAGGCTTGCCGGCCCGGTGGCTGTGCTAAGATGCGCGCCCCGATTTGCAGCCGTCCTCTATTCTTCCCCCATGAGCAAGCGCGAACCCATCTACAAGGTGATCTTCCTCAACCAGGGCCAGGTGTACGAGATGTACGCCAAGCAGATCTATCAGAGCGATCTGTGGGGCTTCCTGGAGGTGGAAGAGTTCGTCTTCGGCGAGCGCACCCAGGTGGTGGTCGACCCCAGCGAGGAGAAGCTCAAGGCGCAGTTCGAGGGCGTGGTGCGCAGCTTCGTGCCGATGCACGCGATCATCCGCATCGACGAGGTGGAGCGCCTGGGCACGCCGAAGATCAGCGAGGCCAGGGGCGGCGGCAACGTGATGCCGTTCCCCATGCCGATGCCGGAGAAGTGAGGCTCAGTTCGGCGCGAAGGCCGGCACCTGCGGGCTGCCGAGGGTGCTGCCCGGCGCCGGGGTGAAGCCCGAGCCGGGCGCGGCCGGGGCGCTGTCGATGTTCTGCAGTTCCAGCAGGTAGCTGCGGAAGATCTGCCCCAGCACCTGGCTGGCGGCCTGCAGCTCTTCGCGCTGCATGCGCTCGGCGACCTGGTCGGCGCTGTCCATGGCCTCGTCCGAGCCATTCACTGCCGCCATCTTCAGCACTATGTAGGCCTGCACGTTGTTGGCCGGCACCCCTTCGCCGCGGAAGAACATGGTGCCCAGGCGCAGCTGGGCCTGGGCGTTGCCCTGCAGCGAGGCCTGCTCGAACCAGTGCAGGGCCTGGGGCAGGTCGCGCGGGGCGCGCTGGCCGTCGTAGAAGAATTCGCCGAGTTCGTACTGGGCCTGGGCATCGCCCTGGCGGGCCTGCTCCTGGCAGGCCGCCACGGCCTGGGGAAGGTCCTCGGCGGCGCTGTCCAGCGAACAGCTGCCCGTGGCCGGCACCAGCAACGAGTTGTCGCCTGCGTGGGCCAGCAGGGGGGGAACAAGCAACAGGCAACCGAGGAGCAGGTTGCGGCCGGTGCGGCTCATGGAAATCGGAACGCCTCGCGAACGGTCGGGCCTCATGCCCAGCCGGCTGAATGCGCCGGCCATCACATTATGTGATAAGCCGGTGCGTCCTTACAAAGTCTTTGCCGGATTTCTCGCAGCGCCCTTCCAGGCCCTCACTTGAGCCTGGCGAAGGCGCGCTCGGCGGCGGCGAAGGTGATCTCCAGTTCCTTGTCGCCGTGGGCGATGGAGGTGAAGCCGGCCTCGAAGGCGCTCGGCGCCAGGTACACGCCGCCTTCCAGCATCAGGTGGAAGAACTGGTTGAAGCGTGCCGCGTCGCTGGCCATCACATCATTGAAGGTGACGATGTCGTCGGCGCCGCTGAAGTACAGGCCGAACATGGCGCCGGCCTGGGTGGTGACGAAGGGGATGCCGGCGGCATCGGCGCGCTCCTGCAGGCCAGCCAGCATGCGGCTGGTGAAGTCGGACAGCTCGGCGTGGAAGCCCGGGCGGCTGATCAGCTTGAGGGTGGTCAGACCGGCGGCCATGGCCAGCGGGTTACCGGACAGGGTGCCGGCCTGGTAGACCGGGCCGAGCGGGGCGATGCATTCCATGATCGCGCGCTTGCCACCGAAGCAGCCGACCGGCATGCCGCCGCCGACGATCTTGCCGAAGGTCGACAGGTCCGGGGTGACGCCGTAATGCGCCTGGGCGCCGCCGAGGGCGACGCGGAAGCCGGTCATCACCTCGTCGAAGATCAGCACCACGCCGTGCTTGTCGCACTGCTCGCGCAGGCCTTCGAGGAAACCCGGTGCCGGCGGCACGCAGTTCATGTTGCCGGCGACCGGCTCGACGATGATGCAGGCCACGGTCGAACCGACTTCGGCGAGGGTCTTCTCGACGGCGGCGATGTCGTTGTAGGGCAGGGTCAGGGTGTGCTTGGCGAAGTCCGCCGGCACACCGGCCGAGCTCGGCACGCCCTGGGTCAGCAGGCCGGAACCGGCCTTGACCAGCAGGCTGTCGGAATGCCCGTGGTAGCAGCCTTCGAACTTGATGATGGCGTCGCGGCCGGTGTAGCCACGGGCCAGGCGGATGGCGCTCATGGTGGCCTCGGTGCCGGAGCTGACCATGCGCACCAGCTCCATGGACGGCACGATGGAGCACACCAGGTCGGCCATCTCCACTTCCAGGGCGGTCGGCGCACCGTAGGACAGGCCGTGCTCCAGCTGCTTGCGCACCGCGTCCAGCACCTGCGGGTGGGCGTGGCCGAGGATCATCGGGCCCCAGGAGCCGACGTAGTCGACGTAGCGCTTGTCGTCCTCGTCGATCACATAGGCGCCTTCGGCGTGCTTGAAGAACAGCGGGGTGCCACCGACACTGCGGAAGGCACGCACCGGCGAGTTGACGCCGCCGGGGATGTGTTTCTGGGCGTTGGCGAACAGGACTTCGGAACGGGACATGGCGGCTCTCTTTCTAAAGGGGCTCGAATCAGGAAGCAGTGAACAGCGCGCCGAAGGCACGCGCGCGGGCCTCCACCTCGGTGGCGGAGGGCGCGGAGAACAGGGCATGGACTACTGCCAGCAGGTCGGCGCCACGGCTGATCAGCTCGGCGCCGTTGTCCAGGCCGACGCCGCCGATGGCGGTGATCGGCAGGGCGAAGCGTGCGCGGGCCTGCTCCAGCAGTTCGGGCGTGGCGCTCGGCGCGCCGGGCTTGGTCTGCGAAGTGAAGAAGCGGCCGAAGGCGATGTAGCTGGCGCCTTCCCCGGCGGCCTGTTCGGCCAGCGCCAGGCTGGCGTGGCAGGTGGCGCCGATGATCGCCTTGCGCCCGAGCAGGGCGCGGGCTGCGGACAGGGAGCCGTCGCCCTGGCCCAGGTGCAGGCCGACGCCCAGGCGCGCGGCCAGTTCGGCGTCGTCGTTGATGATCAGCTCGGCGCCGTGGCGCGCACAGAGTTCGGCCAGGGCCGAGGCTTCGCGCAGGCGACGGGCCTGGTCGGCGGACTTGTCGCGGTACTGCAGCAGGCGCGCGCCGCCTTTCAGGGCCGCTTCCACATAGGGCAGCAGGCGGCCATCGGCCAGCAACTGGCTGTCGGTGATGGCGTACAGGCCGCGCAACGGGCTACTCACGAGCAGAAGTCCAGCGGCAGTCGGCGCGGCACGAACTGGCCGTGGCCGGGTTGCTCGGCGTCGCGCAGGGTGCGCCAGGTGTAGTCGAGGGCACTGCGTACGGCGCTGACCACTTCCTCGCCCAGGGCCAGGCGGCCGGCCAGGGTGCTGGCCAGGGTGCAGCCGGAGCCGTGGTAGCTGCCCGGCAGGCGGGCGCAGGTGAAGGTGTGGCAGTCGCCGCCGCGCACATAGAGGCGGTTGTGTACTTCGGCCTCATCGCCGTGGCCGCCGGTGATCAGCAGGTGCTGGCAGTAGGCGGAAAGCTTCGCGGCGCATTCGTCCGCCGTGCCCTCGGGCAGCTCGGCGAGGATGCGCGCTTCCGGCAGGTTGGGCGTGGCCACGGCAGCGATCGGCAGCAGGCGCTCGCGCATGGCGTAGCCGACGTCGTCCTTGCCCAGCGAGCCGCCGCCGCCGGCGCGCAGCACCGGGTCGCAGACCAGCGGTACGCCGGGCAGCGCCTGCATGATCTCGACCACGGTATCGACCATCTGCACCGAGCCGAGCATGCCCAGCTTGACGGCGGCCACCGGCAGGTCGGCGATGATGGCGCGGGCCTGAGCCAGCACCCAGTCGCGGTCGAGTACGCGGAAGTCGCTGACGTTGACCGTGTCCTGCACGGTCAGCGCGGTGACCGCCGGGGCGGCGTGGCAGCCCTGGGCGAGCAGGGCTTCGATGTCCGCCTGCAGGCCGGCACCCCCGGAGGGATCATGACCGGACAGGCAGAGGACGACGGGGCGGGAATTGTGTCTGTTCATGGCCGGCGAGCTTACCACCTGGCGGCCGGACCACCCAATTGCCGGGGCGCGACAACTTGTCCGGGCGGCCGGATTTTTCCGCAAGCCCCTGTGATAGAGTGCCGGCATACCAAATACAGAAGGATTCTGTGCGCCGTCCCCGTGGGAGATGAGGGCTCCCGGACGGCTGCGCACGAATTCGGGCGGGCCTGCATGCGTTTCCTAGTCTTTGTTGTTCTGTTCAGTCTTTCCTGGCTGGCCCGCGCCGTCGAATTCGACGAGCATGCCGGCTATCTGCCGCTCGGCCCGCATATGCAGGTGTTCGAGGACGTGCGCGGTGATGCGACCATCGACCAGGTCAGCTCGGCGGCGCTGGACGGCAGCTTCCGTACCAACGGCAAGCCGGTGCTCAACGCCGGCTACTCGCGCTCGGTGTTCTGGCTGCGGGTCGACTTGCTGTACAAGCCCCGGCAGCTCGACGAGCACAAGCACTGGCTGCTGGAGCTGGCCTATCCGCCACTCGACCACCTGGAGCTGTACTTGCCGGATGGCGCCGGCGGCTACCGCCTGGCCGGCCGTACCGGCGACGCCTTGCCCTTCTCCAGCCGGCAGATCAAGCAGAACAACTACCTGTTCAACCTGGAGCTGCCGCCGGGGCAGAGCCAGCGCATCTACCTGCGCGCGCAGAGCCAGGGTTCGATGCAGATGCCCCTGGGGCTGTGGGCGCCGGAGGCCTTCATCGAGGCGCAGCCGACGCGCATCTACGTGCTCGGCATCATCTACGGCGTGCTGCTGGTGATGCTGATCTACAACCTGTTCATCTACCTCAGCGTCCGCGACACCAGCTACCTCTACTACATCCTCTACATCGCCTCCTTCGGCCTGTACCAGGTGTCGGTCAATGGCGCCGGCATCCAGTACTTCTGGCCCGACGACCCCTGGTGGGCTAATGCCTCGACGCCCTTCCTGATCGGCTCGGCGGCGCTGTTCGGCTGCCAGTTCGCGCGCAGCTTCCTGCACACCGGCGAGCACAGCCCCTGGGTCGACCGCGCCCTGCTCGTGCTGATGGCGCTCGGCGCGCTGGTGATGCTGCTGGCCCTGACCAGCAGCTACGCCACCGCCCTGCGCCTGGCCACTTCCCTGGCGCTGGCCTTCACCGTGGTGATCTTCAGCGCCGGCGTGCTGGCCTGGCTGCGCGGCATGCGCGTGGCGCGCTACTTCATCTTCGCCTGGACCGCCTTCCTGGTCGGCGGGGTGATCAACACCCTGATGGTGCTGGGCTACCTGCCCTACAGCTTCTTCACCATGTACGCCAGCCAGTTCGGTTCGGCGCTGGAGGTCGGCCTGCTGTCGCTGGCCCTGGCCGACCGCATCAACGCGATGAAGGAAGAGCGCACGCGCATCCTGCAGCAGGCCGGCCGCGAGCTGGAGGCGCTGAACCGCGAGCTGGCCGACAGCAACCGGCTCAAGGACGAGTTCCTCGCCACCGTCACCCACGAGCTGCGCACGCCGATGAACGGGGTGATCGGCTCTCTGGAGCTGATGCAGACGGTGAAGATGGACGTCGAGCTGGAGCAGTACCAGAAGACCGCCGCCGCCTCGGCGCGCGACATGATGCGCATGGTCAACGACATCCTCGCCCTCACCGAGCTGCAGGCCGGCAAGCTCTACCCGCGGCGCGAGCCGTTCAGCCTGCGCGGCCTGGTCGACGGCCTGCGCGCGCAGTACTGCCCGCGCGCCACCGACAAGGGCCTGGAGTTCGTCGTCGAGCTGGAGGACAGCCTGCCCGACACCCTCGAGGGCGACGCTACCAAGCTGGCCCAGGCGCTGGGCTACCTGCTCGACAACGCCATCAAGTTCACCCACCAGGGCCGCGTGGTGCTGCGCGTGGCCGCCGCCGGGCCGCTGGCCGGCAGCATGCCGCTGCGCATCGAGGTGCTGGACAGCGGCATCGGCTTCGTCACCCCCGAGGGCGGCAAGCTGTACCAGCGCTTCCGCCAGCTGGACGGCTCCATGACCCGCCAGTACGGCGGCCTGGGCATCGGCCTGGCGATCTGCCGGCAGCTGGTCGAGCTGCTCGGCGGCAGCCTGCAGCACCAGTCGCAGCCAGGGCAGGGCAGCGCCTTCGCCGTCACCCTGCAGCTCAGCCTGCCGGCCCAGCGCCAGGCCACGCCGCTCAGCCCGCGGCGCATCGGCGGGGTGCCGCAGCGCCGGCCGGAACAGTGCACCGTGCTGATCGTCGAGGACAACGCGATCAATCAGCTGGTCACCCGCGGCATGCTGCTCAAGCTCGGCTACCGGGTGCGTACCGCCGACAACGGCGCCGAGGCCCTGGAGATGCTGCGCGGCGAGCCGATCGACGCGGTGCTGCTGGACTGCCAGATGCCGGTAATGGACGGCTTCGCCACCTGCCGCGCGCTGCGCCACCTGCCCGGCTGCGCCGATCTGCCGGTGCTGGCCATCACCGCCCACAGCCACAGCGGCGACCGCGAGCGCTGCCTGGCCGCCGGCATGAGCGACTACCTGGCCAAGCCGGTGAAGTTCCTCGAGCTGCAGACCCTGCTGCACGACTGGGTGCTGTGCCAGCCGGCCAGCCACTGAGGCGCCGGTCTGTCGAAAGGCAATGATTCGGCCGCGATTTGGCCGGATCGTCTGCTTCACTGAAGAAGTGAATCGTGATTCACTGAGATGGACTCATGAACAGGGATCCAGCTCATGGCCTATCGCACCACCCCCGAACGCCTCGACCGCGCCCAGGAACTGCGCGAACGCATCCTTGCCTGCGCCCATGCGCGGGTCGCCGAGGGCGGCTTCGCCAGCCTGACCATGCAGGCCCTGGCCGAGGATGTCGGCATCGCCACCGGCAGCCTGTACCGCCATTTCAGCGGCAAGGGTGAGCTGGCCGCGGAAGTCTTCAGCAACGCCTGCCGCATCGAGGTCGACGCCCTGGCCGCGATTCTGCGTGCGCCCGGCCGCCCTGCCCGGCGCCTGGCCGCCGGCCTCGAGCAGTTCGCCGCGCGTGCCTGGCACAGTCGGCGCCTGGCCTTCGCCCTGATCGCCGAGCCGGTCGACCCGGAAGTGGACGAGCAGCGCCTGCTGTTCCGCGAGGCCTACGCCGAGCTGTTCGTCGAGCTGCTCGAAGAGGGCGTGCGCGCCGGCGAATTCCGCGTCGAGCAGGTCAACCTGGTGGCCGCCTGCCTGGTCGGCGCCATCGCCGAGGCCCTGGTCGGCCCGCTCTCGCCGGCGGCCCGCGCGGCCCGCGACGCCGGCCAGCCGGCGGCGGACCTGGCCGGCGTCAGTCAAACCCTGATCACCTTCTGCCTGCGCGCCGTCGGCGCCCCGGAGTCCTGACATGTCCCTGCAGCAGTACGCGGAAACCCACGAAGTGTTCAACCAGGTGCCGAGCCTCGATGGCGCCAACCTGTACCGCCTCGACCTGCCGCTGCAGGAGTGGACCCGGCGCTTCGGCGGCGGCTGGGCCGAGGACCAGCTGCATGCCTACGGCGCCCTGGCCGGCGGTCCGCTGATGCAGGCCGGCTTCCTGGCCAACGAGAACAAGCCGGTGTTCAAGAGCCACGACCGCTACGGCAACCGCGTCGACCTGGTGGAGTTCCACCCGGCCTACCACGAGCTGATGCGCACGGCCATCGAGCACGGCATTCCCTCGCTGCCCTGGCGTGACCCGCGCGAAGGCGCCCAAGTGGCCCGCGCCGCGCTGAACTACCTGCACAACCAGCCGGAGGCCGGCAACGCCTGCCCGCTGACCATGACCTACGCTGCCGTGCCGGCGCTCAAGCTGCAGCCGAACCTGGCCGAGATCTGGCTGCCGAAGATCCTCGCCACCCAGTACGACCCGCGCAACGTCGGTATCGAGCAGAAGGCCGGGGTCACCATCGGCATGGCCATGACCGAGAAGCAGGGCGGCACCGACGTGCGTGCCAACACCACCAGGGCCCATGCGGTCGGCATCCCCGGCCCGGGCCAGGCCTACGAGCTGGTCGGCCACAAGTGGTTCTGCTCGGCGCCGATGTGCGACGCCTTCCTCACCCTGGCCTACACCGACAAGGGCCTGAGCTGCTTCCTGCTGCCGCGCCATCGCCCGGACGGCACGCGTAACCAGTTCTACATCCAGCGCCTGAAGAACAAGCTGGGCAACTGGGCCAACGCCTCCAGCGAGGTGGAGTTCCGTGGTGCCCTGGCCTGGATGGTCGGCGAGGAAGGCCGCGGCGTGCCGACCATCATCGAGATGGTTGCGCTGACCCGCTTCGACTGCATGATCGGCTCCAGCAGCCTGATGCGTCAGGCCCTGACCCAGGCCGCGCACCACTGCGCGCACCGCAAGGTCGGCGGCCGCGTGCTGGCCGAGCAGCCGCTGATGCAGAACGTGCTGGCCGACCTGGCCTTGGAGAGCGAGGCCGCCCTGGCCCTGACCATGCGCATGGGCAAGGCGCTGGACAACCCGCACATTGATCAGGAAGACAAGTTCGCCCGCCTGGTCACCGCCATCGGCAAGTACTGGATCTGCAAACGCGCGCCCGCGATGATCAACGAGGCCCAGGAGTGCATGGGCGGCGCCGGCTATGTCGAGGAAACCATCCTCCCGAGGCTGTACCGCGAGGCGCCGGTCAACTCGATCTGGGAAGGCTCGGGCAACGTGCAGTGCCTGGACGTGCTTCGTGCCCTGTCCAAGGAAGCGGGGGTACTCGACGCGCTGTTCGCCGAGCTGGGCGACGGCCACGGCGACGCGCGCCTGAAGGCGCACATCGGCAAGCTGCAGGCCGACTTCCGCGACACCGCCGACATCCAGTACCGCGCCCGCCAGCTCACCGAGGACGTGGCCGTGGCCCTGCAGGCCAAGCTGCTGCTGGAGGCCGGCAACGCCACGGTGAGCGACGCCTTTATCGCCAGCCGCCTGGGCGAGGGTGGCCGGGTCTACGGCACCCTGCCGCGCGGCATCGACGCCGAGGCGCTGCTGGCGCGCAGCACCCCGCACCTCACCTGAGCCGGGGCAGCGCTCGCCGCGCCAGCGGCAGGGCGCCCAGGGCCGCCACCACGAACAGGCTGGCGGCCAGGCACAGGGCCAGCGGCAGGCCCTGCGGGCCGACGTCCATCAGCGCACCGCTGAGCAGCGGGCCGAGCAGGCTGCCGACACCCCAGAGCAGGCCGACGCAGGCATTGGCGGTGACCAGGTCGGGGCCGCGAAAGTGCTGGCCGATCAGCCAGGGCAGGGCCAGGCCCAGGGCTAGCGTCAGCACCCCGCAGCCCAGGTGCAGGGCGCGCCGGTCGAGGCGGTCGGACAGCCAGCCCAGCGGCACCTGGAACAGCATGTCGCCGGCCAGGATCACGCTGGCCATCAGCGCCGCCACGCCCACCGCCCAGCCATGGCCGCTGGCGTACACCGGGAACAGCGACAGCACCACCGCATCGAAGAAGGCGAAGAACAGCACGCCCAGGCACAGCGCCGGGGCCACGCGGACGAAGCCGAGCAGGGAGAAGCGCCGCGGCCCCGCCTCGGTCGGCTCCGACCAGGCGGCCGGCAGGCTGTGCCAGACCAGCGCCAAGGCCAGCAGGTTGGCCAGCACCACCAGCAGCGCCGGCCAGGCGCTCTGCGCACCGAACAGGCCGATCATCGCCGGGCCGCCCAGCTGGCAGCCGGTGAAGCAGGCGGCGTAGAGCGCGACGACCTGGCCGCGCCGGCGTTCGTCGCACAGCTCGTTGACCCAGGATTCGCCGAGGATCACCAGCACGCCCATGCCGATGCCCAGCAGCAGGCGCGCGCCGGCCAGCAGCGCCAGCGGCGGTTCGGTCGGCAGCAGCGCGGCAGTGCCCAGCAGGCACAGGGCGAAACAGGCCAGGTACAGCCGGCGCCCGCTGTAGCGTCGGCTCAGGCGGCCGACCAGCAGGGCGGCGAGGATCATGCCGGCCGCCGGCAGCGCCGAGAAAAGGCCGATCAGCAGGCTGCCGGAGCCGCTCGCGTGCAGGCGCAGGGCCACCAGCGGCAGACTGGTGCCCATGCTCAGGCCGACCACGGACACGGCGAAGATCAGAACGGCGAGAAGCCAGGAAGAACGCATCGAATACTCCCACCCGCCAGCACCTGGCGGGTCTTGCAAGCATGAAAGACGGCTGCCCGCGAGTGCGCGGGCGAGACGGGGTCGGGACTCTGCGCGGGGCAGAGGCGCGTTCAGGCGGCGGGGGGAGAGAAGGTGAAGGCGAACAGTACGCTGCGCCGGCGGCGTTGCAGGGCGTCACGCGGCCAGGTGCGCGCCAGCAGCCGCGGGTCGGGCTGGGCGGAGCAGGGCAGGTGGGCGAGCGACGACATGGCGGCGGTGGACGGCGTGATCTGTAGGGCGCGCAGTCTAGGACGGGGCCTGGCCGGGGTCAATGCGTGGCGGACGGGCTGTCTTTTGCCGGCGCATGGCGCTAAGGTGGCCGCCGATGGTTCCGCCCCTCGGGCGGATGAAAAGGGAACAGGGTGCGGCGCGTGTCGCCAATGCCCTGGCTGCCCCCGCAACTGTAAGCGGCGAACGACGCCCACACGCCACTGGCCCGAACGGCTGGGAAGGCGGGCGAAGTGCCAAGCCGCGAGCCAGGAGACCTGCCATCGCCTGCGGGCGTTCGCGCCCATTCCTCCATCCGAACCGTCGCGCGGTGGGCGCGACCAAGGAACCCTCATGCACATCGAACCCGACGTCGTTGCCGGCGCCAAGCTCTTCCTCAGTTATGCCACCGCCGCAGGCGCCTTCGCGCTCACGGCCAAGCTCGCCCGCGACAGCCTGCGCGACAATGGCGGGGCAGCTGCCCTGGCCCTGCGCAGCCTGCTCACCACGGCCCTGGTGTTCTGCTTCTTCGAGGTCCTGCCGCACCATCCGGTGGGCGTCTCGGAAGTCCACCTGATCCTCGGCTCGACCCTGCTGCTGCTGTTCGGCGCCGGCGCCGCGGCCATCGGCCTGGCCGCCGGCCTGCTGCTGCAGGGCCTGCTGTTCGCCCCGTTCGACCTGCCGCAGTACGGCATGAACGTCACCACCCTGCTGTTGCCGCTGTGGGGTATCCACCTGCTGGCCCGGCGCATCATCCCGGCGCGCACCGCCTATGTGGACACCAGCTACAGGCAGGCCCTGGCGCTGTCCACCGCCTACCAGGGCGGCATCGTCGCCTGGGTGGCCTTCTGGGCCTTCTACGGCAACGGCTTCTCCGCCGAGAATCTGCTGTCCGTCGGCAGCTTCGGCCTGGCCTACATGAGCGTGATCCTGCTCGAGCCGCTGATCGACCTGGGTGTGCTGGCCGCCGCCAAGACCCTGGCCCGCTACAGCCAGGGACCGCTGTTCAACGTGCGCCTGCACCAGCCGGCCTGAGGTCGTTCAGCGCCGCTGCCAGAGCATCTCGCCGGTGTTGCTCTCGGTCACCAGGAAGGGCGCGCGGAAGCGGTAGCGCGCCGCCGGCTGGTACTCGCGCGCGCCCTTCAGCTGCACCAGCAGCAGGCCCTGCTCGCTGCGCCAGCGCCCGCTGTACTGCAGCTCGCCGGGGCGGTCGTAGCTCCACTCGCTGCCGCCGCTGACGCTGCGGCGCCACTGGTCGATGCTGCCGTCGGCGCGGATGCGCAGGGTGGTCACGCTGCCCGGCCCGCCCAGCGCCGCATCGCCGTCCTGCTCGTAGACCCAGGTGCCGACCAGGCTCGGGTCGTGGTCGGGGTCGGCCGGCGGTGGCGGCGGGGCGACCCGCTGGAACAGGCCTTCGCGCACCAGCGTCGCGCCGCTGGCGGGGTCGCGCGCGGCCAGGCTGGCGGCGAGCATGTCGTTGGCGTAGTTGGCGTTCATGTTGGCCAGCACCTGGCCTGAATCCGCATCGCTGATCTGCGCCTGCAGCGCCTGGCCATCGAAGCTGCCGCTGAGGCGGAAGCTGCGGCTGCCCTCGCGGTATTCGCCCTCCACCCGCTGCTCCTGGCTGCGCAGGATCAGCTCGGTCGGCCGCTCGTCCAGCGTGCCCTGGTAGCGACCATCCAGCTCGGCGGCCAGGGCCGGGGCGGCAAGCAGCAGGCAGAGGATCGGCAGACGGCACACGGCGGCTCTCCTTGGCGGCGTTAGGACAAGCCTAGATGGCCCGCGCCGGGTTTGCCGGCGGCGGGCGCCGAGGCGCAAGATAGGGCCATCGCCACAGCCAGGAAGCTGCCCCGTGAGTGCTACCGATTTCGTCGTCGCCCGTACCGCCGAGGAGGCCGTCGAGCGCCTCGCCGAGCTGCATCGTCAGGCCAGCGGCGCGCTGAGCCTGGCGCTCAAGCTCTACCTCAAGGAACGCAGCCAGCCCGGCGAGGACGAGCGCGCGCTGTTCCGCTACCCCGAGCTGCGCCTGACCTACCACTGCCAGGGCGAGGTGCCGAGCAGCGTGCGCGCCTACGCCAAGGTGCAGGTGCCGGGCACCTACCGGGTCACCGTGACCCACCCGCAGGACTTTCGCGGCTACCTGCTGGACCAGCTGCGCCCGCTGATGGAGGACTTCACCGTCACCGTCGAGGTCGGCTTCAGCCAGCAGAACATTCCCTATCCCTATGTGGTCGAGCAGGGCGACGAGCTGGCCGGTTCCGGGGTGAGCGCCGCCGAGCTGGCGCGGGTGTTCCCCAGCACCGACCTGTCCGCCGCCACCGACTCGGTGGCCGACGGCCTGTACGACTGGGGCGACAGCGGCGACCTGCCGCTGGCGCTGTTCGACGCGGCGCGCACCGACTTCTCCCTGCGCCGCCTGGTGCACTACACCGGCAGCGACTGGCGTCACGTGCAGCCGTGGATCCTGCTGACCAATTACCACCGCTATGTCGACCAGTTCATCCGCCACGGCCTGGAGCAGCTGCGCGAGAACCCGCGCTTCGTGCGCATGGTGCTGCCGGGCAACGTGATCATCGAGCGCGGCACCTCGGAGGAGGATGCCCAGGCGGTGGCCGACGCGGTGGTCTGGCACCGCTACCAGATGCCGGCCTACCACCTGATCGCCGCCGACGGCCACGGCATCACCCTGGTCAACATCGGCGTCGGCCCGTCCAACGCCAAGAACATCACCGACCATCTGGCCGTGCTGCGCCCGCACTGCTGGCTGATGATCGGCCACTGCGGCGGCCTGCGCCAATCGCAGACCATCGGCGACTACGTGCTGGCCCACGCCTACATGCGCAGGGACGGCATACTGGACCGGGTGCTGCCGCCGCACATTCCCATCCCGGCCCTGGCCGAGGTGCAGCAGGCCCTGCAGGACGCGGCGGCACAGGTCACCGGCGAGCGTGGCGAGACTCTGAAGAAGCGCCTGCGCACCGGCACTGTGCTGACTTACGACGACCGCAACTGGGAGCTGCACTGGGCCCATGAGCGGCCGCTGATCAACCTGGCCCGCGCCGTGGCGGTGGACATGGAGAGCGGCACCATCGCCGCCCAGGGCTACCGCCTGCGCGTGCCCTACGGCACCCTGCTGTGCGTGTCGGACAAGCCGCTGCACAGCGAGATCAAGCTGCCCGGCTCGGCCACCGGCTTCTACCAGCGCGCGGTCAGCCAGCACCTGGCGATCGGTATCGCCGCCCTCGACCGCCTGCGCTGCCAGCTTGACTCGCTGCACTCGCGCAAGCTGCGCAGCTTCGACGAGCCGCCGTTCCGCTAAGGGCCACGGAGGCGCAACCCTAGCCCGGATGCAATCCGGGAAGCAGACAGCTCCGCTCCCGGATTGCATCCGGGCTACCCCAGCGCGATGTAGGTGAGCCGGGTCAGGCGCCGCGCAGGCGCAGATGCAGCAGTGGGAAGGGCCGGTCGGCGCCGTCCAGCGGCGAGCGGCCGATCCGCTCGAAGCCCTGGGCCAGGTAGAAGGCCACGGCGCCAGGGTTCTGTTCGTTGACGTCGACCAGGCGCACGCCGTCGTGCGCGATGGCGTGGCGCAGCAGGGCCTTGCCCAGGCCGCGGCCGTGCTGCGCCGGATCGACGAAGAGCATCTCCAGGCGGTCCTCGGCGGTGCCGCAGAAGCCCTGCAGCCGGCCCTGCTCGTCACGCAGGCAGGTCAGGCGCACCAGGTCGAAGTACTGCTCGGCGAGCATGCGCCGGTAGAACTGGATGTCCTCCTCGGCGAGGAAGTGGTGGGTGGCGCGCACCGCCGCCTCCCACACTTCCAGCAGGCGCGGCCGGTCGGTGCCGTCGACCGCGCCCAGGTGCCAGGTTGGGGCGCGGCGCCAGTGCAGCAGATCGCTCATCGGCTGGCGTCCAGCACCACCCGGTAGCGCGCCTTGCCGGCGCGCAGGTGGTCCAGTGCGGCGTTCACCTGGCTCATCGGGAAGTGCTCCACTTGCGGCAGGATCTGGTGGCGGGCGCAGAACTCGAGCATGGTCGCCATGCTCGACGGCGAGCCTACCGGCGAGCCGGACAGGCTCTTCTGCTGCGGAATCAGGCTGAACACGTGGGTGGGGATGGCGCTCGGCACTATGCCGACGAAATGCAGGCGGCCCTTGCCGCGCAGGGTGGCGAGCATCGCGTTCCAGTCCAGGTCGGCGCTGGCGGTGACCAGCAGGAAGTCGAGGGTGCCGGCGATGGCCTTGAGTGCCTTGCCGTCGGTGGACGCCACCACCTTGTGCGCGCCCAGGCGCATGGCTTCCTCCTGCTTGCTCAGCGAAGAGGTGAAGGCGGTGACCTCGCAGCCCCAGGCGTTGAGGAAGCGCAGGGCCAGGTGGCCGAGGCCGCCGATGCCGACCACGCCGACCCTATCGGTGGGCTTGACGTCGAACTCCTGCAGCGGGCTGAACACCGTGGAACCGGCGCAGAACAGCGGGCCGACCAGCGCCGGGTCGAGACCCGCCGGCAGCGGCACGGCCCAGGCCCAGTGCGCGCGCAGGCGATCGGCGAAGCCGCCGTGGCTGCCGACTATGGTCGGTTTCACCGTGCGACAGAGGTTGTGCGAGCCTTCCATGCACGAGCCGCAGTGCATGCAGCTGCCCTTGTACCAGCCGATGCCGACGCGCTGGCCGAGCTTGAGGCCGCGCACCTGCTCGCCGGCGCGGACGATGGTGCCGACCACCTCGTGGCCGGGGATGAAGGGATAGCGGGCGTTGCCCCACTCGTTGTCGATCATCGACTGGTCGGAGTGGCAGATGCCGCAGTACTCCACGGCCACCTCGACCTCCTCGGCGCCCAGCGGGCCGGGGTCATAGCTGTGGCGTTCGAGCGGCGCGCCCGGTGCGGTGGCGGCCCAGCCGGTGAAGGTGGCGAGTTCGGTACTCATGTGCGGCGTCCTCTGCAGTCGATGCGATGGCAGCAGCTTAGCCGGATGTGCGGCGCTGCGGCACATCATCAACGCGCTTGATGATGCTCGGTTAAACTGCGCGCTTTCCCTCAGTCGCGGAGCCCGCATGGCGCGCCCACCTCGTCCCTCCCAGCCCCGTCGTCCCGCCCCGCGCCGGGTGGCCAAGGCGCCGCCGGCCGAGCCGCGGCTGATCATGCTGAACAAGCCGTTCGACGTGCTCACCCAGTTCCAGGACGAACAGGGCCGCGCCACCCTCAAGGACTTCGTCGCCGTGCCCGGCGTCTACCCGGCCGGGCGCCTGGACCGCGACAGCGAGGGCCTGCTGCTGCTGACCAACGACGGCCGCCTGCAGGCGCAGATCGCCGATCCCAGGCACAAGCTGGCCAAGACCTACTGGGTACAGGTGGAGGGCGAGCCGAGCGAGGAGCAGCTGGCGCAGCTGCGTCAGGGCGTGCAGCTCAACGACGGCCCGACCCTGCCGGCCGAGGCGCGCCGCTTGGAGGAGCCGCAGCTGTGGGAGAGAAATCCGCCGGTGCGCTTTCGCAAGAGCGTGCCGACCGCCTGGCTGGAGCTGGTGATCCGCGAGGGACGCAACCGCCAGGTGCGGCGCATGACCGCCGCCGTGGGCCTGCCGACCCTGCGCCTGGTGCGGGTGCGCATCGGCCCCTGGAGCCTGGACGGGCTGCAGCCGGGCGAGTGGCGTGAGCTGGAGCCCAGGCTGCGCTGAGGTTCGCTCAGTAGCCGGCCTTGATCACGCTGATGCCTTTGTTCAGCACCTCGCGCCAGGCACTGCGGGTGCTTTCGTTGAACTGGCGGTCGTGGCCGGAAACGGTCAGCAGCAGGGCGTCCAGCCACAGGTCGTAGAGTTCCGGGCGAATGTCCAGGCGGCCTCGCGAGTGGCTCTCGCCCAGGGCGCGCAGCTTGCTGTCGGACATGCCGCGCGCGTACATCACCAGGTTGAGGATGCCCTGGCGCAGGAGCAGCTTCTGCGCCGGCATGTCGGTTTCGGCGAATTTGGCGCGGATCTGCGACGAGCTGTCGAGGAAGGTGCGGTAGAAATCATCGAAGAAGGTGGGGCTGGCGCAGCAGCGTCCATAGCTCTGCATCACCAGGTCGGCGGGGCTCATGCTGACTCCTGAAAAGGGCGGAAGGCAGCGTGCCAGACGCTGCCGTGGGTGAGTCAGACGCTGCTGGCGCGGGTGGCGACACCCTCAGCCGTGGATGCCGCGGGCCATCTCGATGATGTAGGTGATGATCGGCTTGGCCAGGAAGGCGAACAGGCACAGGCCCAGGCCGAGGAACAGGATGGCGGTGCCGAGGCGGCCGGCCTTGGACTTCTTCGCCAGGTCCCAGATGATGAAGGCCATGAACACCATCAGCCCGCCGACCAGGACGTACATCATCAGGGCTTCGAACTGTTCGGTTTCCATGGCGACCTCGGGGCAGAAAAGCGGGTCGCGATTATACGCGCCGGCGCTGCCCGCGCAGTAGACCCAGGCCTGCGGCGATCAGCCGCGCAGGTGCTCCAGGGGCAGCTCGGTACTGGACAGCACCTGGTTGAGCACGAAGCTGGAGCGCACGCTGGTGACGCCCTCGATGCGGGTCAGCTGGCCGAGGAGGAATTTCTGGTAGTGGTCCATGTCCGGCACCACCACCTTGAGCTGGTAGTCGGCGTCCATCCCGGTCACCAGGCTGCATTCCAGCACCTCCGGGCACTGGCGGATCACCGCCTGGAAGTGCTCGAAGCGTTCCGGGGTGTGGCGGTCCATGCCGATCAGGACGAAGGCGGTGAGCGACAGGCCGAGTTTCTTGCGGTCCAGCAGGGCGACCTGGCGCAGGATATAGCCATCGTCCTCCAGTTGCTTGACCCGCCGCGAGCAGGGCGACGGCGACAGGCCGATGCGCTCGGCCAGCTCCTGGTTGGAGATGCGCGCATCGCGCTGCAGTTCGGCGAGGATGCGCAGGTCGTAGCGGTCCAGTTTGTTCATGGTGCGGCTTCTTTGTGTTCTGATTGCGCAGATCAATTTATCAGTGATTGAAAATTGCGCAAGAAGGCTTGTTGTCAGCAATATTCGCAATCATTAGGTATGTCTGGCTGGTTAAGCTTTCCCTCAGTTTCATGGCCCGGACGACACGTCCAACCGCGCCGCCCAATCAGGCGCCGCGGCGCCGGCGACCCTACCGGGTCGTGCAGGCTCCCGGGTCCGCACCGCCCAACCAGGCGGGCGAGGAAAGCGGCGACACGATCGCCTGTGCCGGACACGAAAAAGGGGAGGCCTGGTGCCTCCCCTTTTTCTTGCCCGCGAATCAGGCCAGACCGCTCAGGCGCAGCAGCCACCAGGCGAGGATCAGCATCTGCGCCAGCAGGCCGGCGAAACGCAGCCAGACCAGCAGCGGGCTGGTGCCGATCAGGTGCATCGCCGACTGGAACAGGCGCGCGCCCAGTAGCACCAGCGCCAGCGGGTCGGTCAGCGCGGTCTGCCCGGCGTGCATGGCGTAGAGCAGCACGGCGGCCTGCAGCGGCAGGTTCTCCAGGCAGTTGGCGTGGGCGCGCACCAGGCGCTGGCCGAAGGCGCTCGGCGTGTTGCTGCCGTCCGGGGCGAAGGCGTTGACCTTCATCCGTCCACCCAGCACCAGCAGGCCGCGTTGGTTGATGATCAGGAACACCAGCAGCAGCGGCCAGGCGACCAGGCCGAGCAGGGCGATGGCGGAGGGGGAAAGATTCATGGCGGCACCTCGTGTTGTTGTTATGCCGCGCAGTCTAGGACTATTAGAGTAATTGCTCTAGTTCATTCTTGAGGCTGCCCCCGATGCATCTTTACCCAGGTTTTACTCTGCCTGGCGCGGCGATCGGGGAGGCTGGCGCCAGGATTTTCTGGATGCTCCCTCATGCGCCAAACCCTGGTGATCGCCGATATCTGCCTGCTCCTGTTGCTCGGCCTGACGCCGCTGCTTCCCTGGCCGTCAGCCGGGGACGACTTCGCTCGGGTCGGCGTGCACCAGCACCTCGGCGCGCGGGAACTCGGCGCGGATGGCCTGCTCGACCTGCACGCACAGCTCATTGGCCTGGCGCAGGCTGAGCTCGCTCGGTAGTTCCACATGCAGCTGGACGAACCAGTGGGTGCCGGAGATCCGTGTGCGCAGGTCATGGGTGCCGAGCACGCCGGGCACGCCGCAGGCCAGCAGGTGCATGCGCTCGCTCAGCTCCGGGGCCAATGCCTGGTCCATCAGCACCGCCACTGCCTCGCGCACGATGCTGATGGCGCTCCACAGGATGTAGGCGGCAATCCCTAAGCCGAACAGCGGGTCCAGGCGCTGCCAGCCGAGGCCGGCCAGCACCAGGGCGAGCAGGATGCCGCTGTTGAGCAGCAGGTCGGAGCGGTAGTGCAGGGAGTCGGCGCGCACCGCCGTGGAGCCGGTGACGCGCACCACGTGGCGCTGGAACAGCAGCAGGGCGACCGTCATGGCCAGCGACAGCAGCATCACCGCGATGCCCAGCGCCTGGGCGCCGAGCGGCTGTGGGTGTTGCAGGCGCTCGATGGCTTGCAGCGCCACCAGCACCGCGCTGGCGCCGACGAACAGCGCCTGCGCCAGGCCGGCCAGGGCCTCGGCCTTGCCGTGGCCGTAGCGATGGTCCTCGTCGGCCGGGCGCAGGGCGTAGTGCACGGCGATCAGGTTGAGCAGCGAGGCGGCGCCGTCCAGCAGCGAGTCGGTGAGACCGGCGAGCAGGCTCACCGAGCCGCTCAGCCACCAGGCCACGGCCTTGGCCAGGGCCAGCAGCAGGGCGGTGGCGAGCGCCGCCCGGGTGGCCAGGCGCATCAGGTGCGCATGTTGCGGCAGTGGCGTCATGGCAGCTCGGGCAGGGCGTAGATGTAGTCCAGCACCGGCGCCGGGCGGCCCATCGCGGTCAGCGCGGCGCTGATCTGGCCGCGATGGTGGGTGCCGTGGTTGACCAGGTGGGTGACGATCTCCAGGCGCGAGCGCTGTTGCGCCTCGCCGGCCATGTTGCGGTAGGCGACCGGGGCCAGCAGCTCGACGTCGACCAGTCCTTCCAGGTGGTCGCGCCAGGCGGCGACGCCGGCCTCCAGGTAGTTCTCCAGCGCGGCGCGCTCGGCCACCGCCTCGGCATCCAGGCGGGCGAACGGCTGCGCCTCGTCGCGCACCCGCGCCAGCCAGATGCGGTCGGCCACCGCCAGATGGTTGAGGGTGGCGTGGATGCTGCCGAAGAACAGCCCGCAGGGCGCGCGGTACTGCTCCTCGTCCAGGCTCGTCAGCTCGCCGAGCAGGCGCGCATAGGCCCAGCCGTGATAGGCCAGCAGGCGCTGCAGGTGAGTGGCGAGATGCTGCATCAGGCCTCCGCGCGCAGGCCGTAGGCGGCCAGCTGCTCGATGCTGCCACTGTGCTGGATCAGGCGCGGATCGTCCAGCGGCAGGTCCAGGCCGATCTCCTGCTGCAGGATGGCCTTGAGTCGCGCATGGTCGATGCGTCCGTCGCTGCCCAGGGCTTCGCGCAGTTTCTCCGGGGCGACGCTGTACTGGTCGCTCGGCAGGTAGATGGCGCCGGTGGCGAAGTCGATGCCGAAGGCGATCAGCCCGGGGATCACGTAGAACAGGATGCCGACGGCGTTGAGGCCGGCCACCAGCGGGTCGATGCGACCTTCGATCTGGCCGCGGCGGTCGGGGAAGAACAGGGTGCCGCAGGCGGTCAGCTGGGTGACCAGGGAGAGGGCGACGACACTGCCGATGATGCGGGTCTTGCTGGGCATAAGCACCTCCGAAAAATGAGGGCGGCACTATAGCAAGGCCGCCATTGCAGTTGGATGCGCGGGCGCCGTCGCGGTTCGTATAATCGCCGGCCAACCGGAGAAGCCATGAACCGCCTGCCCATCGACGACGTACTGCCCGCCCTGCGCGCCGCCCTGGCCGAACGCCACGAGGCCGTGCTGGAGGCGCCGCCCGGCGCCGGCAAGACCACCCGCGTGCCGCTGGCCCTGCTGCACGAGCCCTGGCTCGCCGGGCAGCGCATCCTCATGCTGGAGCCGCGCCGGCTGGCCGCGCGCGCCGCTGCCGAGCGCCTGGCCAGCGAGCTGGGCGAGCAGGTCGGCGAGACGGTGGGCTACCGCATCCGCCTGGACAGCAAGGTCGGCCCGAAGACCCGCATCGATGTGGTCACCGAAGGCATCCTCGCCCGCCGCCTGCAGGACGACCCGGCGCTGGAGGGCGTCGGCCTGGTGATCTTCGACGAATTCCACGAGCGCAGCCTGGATGCCGACCTGGCCCTGGCGCTGACGCTGAACGGCCGCGAGCTGCTGCGTGACGAGCCGCTCAAGGTGCTGCTGATGTCCGCGACCCTGGAGGGTGAGCGCCTGTCCGTGCTGCTCGGTGACGCGCCGGTGGTCTCCAGCCAGGGCCGCATGCACCCGGTAGAGACGCGCTGGGGCGCGCCCTGGCAGCCGGGCGAACGCATCGAGGCGCGGGTGGTGCAGACGGTGCTGCAGGCCCTGGCCGACGAGCCGGGCAGCCTGCTGGTGTTCCTCCCCGGCCAGGCGGAGATCCGCCGGGTGCATGAGCAGCTGCAGGAGAGCCTGGGCCAGCGCCCCGAGGTGCTGCTCTGCCCCCTGCATAGCGAGCTGGAGCTGTCTGCCCAGCGCGCGGCCATCGAGCCGGCTCCGGCCGGCCAGCGCAAGGTGGTGCTGGCCACCAACATCGCCGAGACCAGCCTGACCATCGACGGCGTGCGCGTGGTGGTGGACGCGGGTCTCGCGCGGGTGCCGCGCTTCGACCCGGCCAGCGGCATGACCCGCCTGGATACCCAGCGCATCTCCCGCGCCTCGGCCACCCAGCGCGCCGGCCGCGCCGGGCGCCTGGAGCCGGGCGTGTGTTATCGGCTGTGGTCGCAGAGCCAGCACGAGCAGCTGGCCGCCTATGGTGCCGCGGAAATCCTCCAGGCTGACCTGGCCGGCCTGGCCATGCAGTTGGCGCGCTGGGGCGTGCAGCCGGGCGAACTGGCCTGGCTCGATGCGCCGCCGGCCGCCGCCTTCGCCCAGGGCCGCGACCTGCTGGCGCGCCTCGGCGCTCTGGATGCACGCGGCGCGCTGACGGCCCACGGCCAGGCCATGGCCGAGCTGCCGGCGCATCCGCGCATCGCCCACCTGCTGCTGCGCGGCCAGGCCCTCGGCCTCGGCGCGCTGGCGGCGGACCTCGCCGCGCTGCTGTCCGAGCGCGATATCCTGCGCGGCGGCGGCGCCGACCTGCACAGCCGCATGAGCCTGCTGTCCGGCGAGTCGCGCGCCGTCGGCGGCGCGCGCGGCGGCGTGCAGCGCGCGCGGCAGCTGGCCCGGCAGTTTCGTTCCTATCTGCGTGGCGCGCCGAGTGAGGCGGTGGCCGATCCCGAGCATCCGTGCTGGCTCGGCGCGCTGCTGGCTTTCGCCTACCCGGATCGGGTCGCCCGCCAGCGCAAGGCCGGTGGTGGCGACTACCGCCTGGCCAACGGCCGCGCCGCGCAGTTCGGCGAGGCGGATGCACTGATGAAGCACGAGTGGCTGGTGATCGCCGATCTCGGCAGCCGCCAGGGCCAGCGCGAGGAGCGCATCTACCTGGCCGCCGACCTCGACCCGGCGCTGTTCGACGCGGTGCTGGCCGAGCAGGTGAGCGTGCGCGAGGAGCTGGAATGGGACGAGCGCGAGGGCGTGCTGCGCGCCGAGCGCCAGCGTCGGGTCGGCGAGCTGGTGCTCAGCCGCGAGGCGCTGAGCGGCCTGGACGAGGCCACGCGCGGCCGCGCGCTGCTCGGCCTGGTGCGGCGCAAGGGTCTGGAGCTATTGCCCTGGACCCCGGAGCTGCGCCAGTGGCAGGCACGGGTGGCGCTGCTGCGGAGCCTGGATCTAAAGCAGAAGGGTGAGAGCGAGTGGCCGGACCTGTCCGACACTGCGCTGCTGGCGACCCTGGAGGACTGGTTGCTGCCATTCTTAAGCAAGGTCAGCCGCCTCAGCCATTTCGCCAATCTGGACATGCCGGGCATGCTCGCCGGCCTGCTGCCCTGGCCGCTGCCGCAGCGTCTGGACGAGCTGGCGCCGCGGCACCTGCAGGTGCCGTCCGGCTCGCGCATCGCCATCGATTACTCTGAGTCGCCGCCGGTGCTGGCGGTGCGCCTGCAGGAGCTGTTCGGCCTGGCCGCCACCCCGCGCATCGCCGGCGGCCGCCAGGGCGTGCTGCTGCATCTGTTGTCGCCGGCGCGCCGTCCGGTGCAGGTGACCCAGGACCTGGCCAGCTTCTGGGCCAACACCTATGCCGAGGTGAAGAAGGACCTCAAGGGTCGCTACCCCAAGCACTACTGGCCGGACGATCCGCTGGTGGCCGAGCCGACGGCGCGGGCCAAGCCGCGCGGCACCTAATCCAGCGCGAGGTCTTCGCCGGCCGCGCGCAGTTCCTCGTAGGCGCGGTCCAGGGCCTCCAGCAGCTCGGCGCTGCCGGCGGCGCTGCGCGAGGCGATCAGGCGCAGCTGCAGGTTCTGCAGTTCGGTGTAGGGCAGCTCTGTCAGGCCCAGGGTGCGGCTGGCCTGGCGCACCGGGTCCTGGTAGTCGAGCAGGTAGTCGCCGCGTTGGCGCAGCAGCATCTCCAGGGCCGACAGGTGGCTGCTGGTGCGGTGCAGGCGCAGTTCCAGGCTGCGGTCGGCGAGCAGCCGGTTCACCGCCGGCCAGTAGCTGTAGCCACTGATCAGGATGATGCCGCGGCCATGCAGATCGTCGGGAATCCGCGGTGCCGGCTGTCCCGGCCGGGCGTACAGGGCCAGCTTGATCTCGCCGATGGCGTTGCGCGCCTCGAAGGTGTGACCGTCCAGCTCGGTCTTGCCGCCGGCGCCTGGCCACAGCTGCACGCTGCCATCGCGCAGGCCGGCGTACAGGCGGGCGTTGGGCAGCGAGCGGTATTGGCCGCGATAGCCGGCATGGCGCAGCAGGCGTTCGGTGAGGACGAGGATGGAGCCGCGTGGCAGGCCGTGCTCGTCGGTCCAGGAGTAGGGGGGAATTCGTAGTAGCCGACGCTGATGGCCGGCTCCGGCGCCTGTTGCGCCTGGGCAGGGGCGCAGCACAGCCACGCCAGCAGGACAGTGAGAAGGGTCTTGCGCATCGGGTACCGCGCGGCTGATGCCGTCTTGTTGTGCGTTTTCACCCGAGCATGGCGAGCTAGGGGCGCTTTGTCCAGCCTGACGGCTATGCTCAATCCAGTCGGATGGTTGGCCGTGGGGGGGCTTATGTATCGCAAGGTGTTCGCCAGCAAGGTTTTCGAGCGCAAGGTGGTGCTGATCACCGGGGGCTGCGCCGGCATCGGCCGCGCCCTGGCCATGCGCTTCGCCCAGGCCGGGGCGCGTCTGGTCATCCTCGACCTGCAGCGCGATGGGCTGGACAGCCTGGTGCAGCACCTGAGCGATCATCACAACTGCGAGGCGCTCGGCCTGGTCTGCGACGTGGCCGATGCGCAGGCGGTGCAGCGCGCCGTGGCGCAGGCACTGGAGCGTTTCGGTGGCATCGACGTGCTGGTCAACAACGCCGGCATCACTCATCGCAGCACTTTCGCCGAGACCGAGATGGCGGTGTTCCAGCGCATCATGGCGGTCAACTACTTCGGCGCCGTGCACTGCACCAAGGCGGCGCTGCCCAGCCTGATCGCCCGGCGCGGCCAGGTGGTGGTGCTCAGCTCGCTGTCCGGCTTCGCCCCGCTGCTCTACCGCAGCGCCTACAACGCCAGCAAGCACGCCCTGCACGGCCTGTTCGAGACGCTGCGCGCCGAGCTCAAGGGCTCGGGGGTCAACGTCATGCTGGTGTGCCCCGGCTTCACCGCCACCGACCTGCGCAAGAACGCCCTGGTCGGCGATGGTTCGGTGAGTCAGCAGCCGCCGCTGGCCATCGGCAAGGTGGCCTCGGCCCAGGACGTGGCCGAGGCCATCTACCGTGGCGCGCTCAGGCGCCGGCGCCTGCTGGTGCTGTCCAACGTCAACTGGCGGGCACGCCTGCTGGCGCGCTTCTTCCCGCGCCTGTTCGAGCGGGTGCTGCTGCCGCGCCTGTCCGGGCTCAAGCCGGGCAGCGTGCCGCGCTGAACTCAGTGGCTGTGCGGTTCGACGTACAGCTCGTAGACCAGCTCCATGTCCCAGTAGGCCGCCTCGATCTTGTGCCCGTCGAGGTCGCGGACGAAGCAGCCGTAGTAGGGCTCGCCGTAGTGCGGGCGCGGCCCGGGCGGGCCGTCCGGGCTGGCGCCGGCGGCCAGGGCGGCGTCATAGAAGGCGTGCACCGCCTGCTTGTCCGCGGCGACGAAGCCGAAGTGGGTGCCATTGCCGACATTCGCCGGCTGGCCGTCGATCGGCGTCTGTACCCAGAATTCCGGGTATTCGCGGCCCCAGGCCACGGCACCGGGGTGCTCGAGGATGCGCTTGCAGCCGAGGGTGGCCAGGACCTTGTCGTAGAAGGCCACGGCCCGTTCGAACTGATTGGTGCCAATGGACACGTGCGAGAGGATGCTCGGATTCTGTTCGGACATGGAGATCTTCCCTGGGGTTACGGAAGTCCCAAGCCTAGCAAAGGCACGGAGGATTTCCTGTCGATCGGGTCAACTGCTGTGGCTGTCCTCGGTCGGCTGCTGGCTGCACAGCATGAAGCAGCGGAACAGCACCACGGTGGAGAACAGCTGGAGGAAGCCGTTGACGATGTCCAGCAGCAGGCTGCCAACCGGGTCGGGCTGCTCGCCGAGCAGTTGCAGGGTCCAGTCGTCCAGCAGCCACAGCGGCACTATGACCAGCAGCACGCAGGCCAGCAGCGACCAGAAGTGGCCGATGCTGAGCAGGAAGCTCTCGCGCATCGCCTGTAGCGGCGCCAGGCCGCGCAGCACCAGCAGGTATTCGGAGAAGGCCAGCTTGACCATCAGGTACAGGGCCAGCGGCAGAAACAGCGCGCCGCCGAGCATGATCAGCAGGGTGCTCAGCCCGGCCAGCACGGCGAACGACGGCCACAGCGGCAGGCTGGCGGCCAGCAGGTTGCGCGTGGCCGGGCGCTGGCCCTGGCTGCGCGCATCGAGAAACAGGATCAGCGCCGCGCTGTACAGCGGGTAGAAGAACAGCCCGACCAGCAGCTCGTAGGCTGGCGAGTGGGCCGGGTCGACCAGGCTGGCGACCAGGGCGCGCACCAGACACTCGGCGGCGATCAGCGGCAGGCACAGCGGGGCGATGCTGGCCAGGTGGCGGCTGAAGAAGTGCAGGGCATCGCGCAGAACGGTCAACGGATTCATCGGCAGGCATCGCGGCAGTACTACTGGATTCACTTTAGCCGATGGCCGGGGGCGACGAACATGCCGGTCTTTCGCATAATGCCGCTCCCTTCGCCTGGCCACGCCCCGTGAAAAGAATCGCCCTGTTCGCCGATGTGCAGAACCTCTACTACACCGTGCGCCAGGCCCATGGCTGCCACTTCCACTATGCCGAGCTGTGGCGCCAGGTGGCGGCCCGGGGCGAGATAGTCGAGGCGCGTGCCTACGCCATCGACCGTGGTGACGCCAGGCAGCGCCAGTTCCAGCAGATCCTGCGCAACCTCGGTTTCGAGGTGCTGCTCAAGCCCTACATCCAGCGCAGCGACGGCTCGGCCAAGGGCGACTGGGATGTCGGCATCGCCCTGGATGTGATGGATGCCGCCGAGCGGGTGGACGAGGTGGTGCTGGCCTCCGGCGACGGCGACTTCGACCTGCTGCTGCAGCGCGCGCGCCCGTCATGGGGTGCTCTGCAGCGTGTATGGCGTCGAGGGCCTCACCGCGCATTCCCTGATCCGCGCCGCCGACCGCTTCGTGCCAGTCGCCGGCGACCTGTTGCTGAAGAACTGAGGACAACCGATGGCAGATCGCATCGCCGTGATCGACTTCGAGACCACCGGCATGTCGCCGGCCCAGGGCGCGCGACCGACCGAGATCGGCGTGGCCATGATCGAGGACGGGCGCATCGTCGCCCGCTACCAGAGCCTGATGAATGCCGGTGCCTGGGTGCCGCCCTTCATCGAGCAGCTCACTGGCATCAGCAACGCCATGGTGCGCAGCGCGCCGCCAGTGGCGCAGGTGATGGCGGAGGCGGCCGAGTTCATCGGCGAGGCGCCGCTGCTGGCGCATAACGCGGCGTTCGACAGCAAGTTCTGGGATGCCGAGCTGGGCCTGCTGGGGCGTCGCCGCAGCCGTGACTTCGCCTGTTCGCTGCTGCTGTCGCGGCGCCTGCTGCCCGAGGCGCCGAGCCACAAGCTGGGCAACCTCAACCGCTGGGTCGGGCTGCCCAGCACTGGCCAGGCCCACCGCGCGCTGGCCGATGCCGAGATGGCGGCCAACCTGACGCTGCACCTGCAGGCGTTGCTGTGGGAGCGCCACGACATCCGCGCCGATCACGACTACCTGTGCGGGCTGCAGAAGCTTTCGGCGGCCAAGGTGCGGGCGTTGCTGCGGGCCAGCGTTTAAGCAGGCGTGTTTGGCCCTGCAGGGGAGTGACTGGAGTGGGGAGGAAGCCGATCTCGGCGGTCCTGAAACGAAACGCCCCGGCTTGGCCGGGGCGTTTGTCTGTCAGTGGTGCTCGCGGGTGGCGCGGAAGGTGATGTCCGGCCAGCGCTCTTCCATCAGGCTCAGGTTGACCCGGGTCGGTGCCAGGTAGGTGAGGTGGCCGCCGCCATCCACCGCCAGGTTCTCGAAGGCCTTGTCCTTGAACTCCTTGAGCTTCTTCTCGTCGCTGCACTCGATCCAGCGCGCCGACCAGACGTTGATCGCCTCGTAGGCACACTCGACCTTGTATTCCTCCTTGAGGCGGCTGGCGACCACATCGAACTGCAGCACACCGACGGCGCCGAGGATGATGTCGTTGTTGCGCTCGGGGAAGAACACCTGGGTCGCGCCTTCCTCGGCCAGTTCCTGCAGGCCCTGGCGCAGCTGCTTGGATTTCAGTGGGTCCTTCAGGCGCACGCGGCGGAACAGTTCCGGGGCGAAGTGGGGGATGCCGGTGAAGCCCAGCACCTCGCCTTCGGTGAAGGTGTCGCCGATCTGGATGGTGCCGTGGTTGTGCAGGCCGATGATGTCGCCGGCATAGGCCTCTTCCAGCTGCTCGCGCTCGCTGGAGAAGAAGGTCAGGGCGTCGGCGATCTTCAGGTCCTTCTTGATGCGCACATGGCGCATCTTCATGCCCTTCTCGTACTTGCCCGAGCAGATGCGCATGAAGGCGATGCGGTCGCGGTGCTTGGGGTCCATGTTCGCCTGGATCTTGAATACGAAGCCGCTGAACTTCTCTTCCACCGGCTCCACCACGCGCTCGTGGGCGGCGCGCGACAGCGGCTGAGGGGCCCAGTCGACGATGCAGTCGAGCACCTGGTCGACGCCGAAGTTGCCCAGCGCGGTGCCGAAGAACACCGGGGTCATCTCGCCCTTGAGGAAGGCGGCCTGGTCGAACTCGTGGCAGGCGCCCTGGACCAGTTCCAGTTCCTCGATGAAGCGCTCGTACATGTCGCCCAGGTGGGCGCGCGCCTCGTCGGAGTCCAGCTTGTTGATCACCTTCTGCTCGGTGCGCTCGTGGCCGTGGCCCGGCACGTAGACGATGATCTTGTCCTCGTGCAGGTGGTACACGCCCTTGAAGTCGCGGTAGCAGCCGATCGGCCAGGTGATCGGCGCCGCCTTGATCTTCAGCACCGCCTCGATCTCGTCGAGCAGTTCGATCGGGTCGCGGATGTCGCGGTCGAGCTTGTTGATGAAGCTCACAATGGGCGTGTCGCGCAGGCGGCACACTTCCATCAGGGCGATGGTGCGCGGCTCCACGCCCTTGCCGCCGTCGAGCACCATCAGCGCCGAGTCCACCGCGGTCAGGGTGCGGTAGGTGTCTTCCGAGAAGTCTTCGTGGCCGGGGGTGTCGAGCAGGTTGACCATGTGCTCGCGGTAGGGGAACTGCATCACCGAGGTGGTGATGGAGATGCCGCGCTGCTTTTCCATCTCCATCCAGTCGGAGGTGGCATGGCGGTCGGACTTGCGCGACTTCACCGTACCGGCGACCTCGATCGCCTTGCCCATCAGCAGCAGCTTCTCGGTGATGGTGGTCTTACCGGCGTCGGGGTGGGAAATGATCGCGAACGTGCGGCGTTTGGCGACTTCTGCGGCCTGGATGCTCATGGCGGAAAACCTGTCGACTCGGTCGTCGGAGTGTCAAAAAAGGCGGCGATTATACCGGTAATGGCCGGGGCCTGTTCCCGTTTCGTCGCGGCCGCGCCAGGCCTGGGTTTGTGCAGCATTTCTGACGTTTTGTTGAGTATCGAAAACATTCAATCAGGCAGGCGACAACCGGGTGCAAAACGGCGGCATTTTCCGGTTGATCTGCGGGGCTCATGGTCCTAAAGTTCGCGCCCGAACGCTCATGCTGGAAACGATCCATCCGGCTCAAGTACTGACGACGAGAGGCTGCCCGCTGCGGGGAGTCATCGGCGACATGCCTTGGGAAGTAGGCGAACCAAAGTGGGGAAACTGATCAGGCGTTCGCGGTTCTCATCGAGAACCACTCCCTCTTTTCTATAACGTGTTTTGCCATTTGGAGTCCCGAGCATGTCGATCAAGGTCGAAGACTATTTCGCACCCGAAACTTTCAAGCGCATGAAGGCGTTTGCCGACCAGCAGGAAACCCCCTTCGTCGTCATCGACAAGCAGACCATCGCCGACTCCTACGATCAGCTGGTCAGCTGCTTCCCCTTCGCCAAGATCTACTACGCGGTGAAGGCCAACCCGGCCAGCGAGATCACCGAGCTGCTGCGCGACAAGGGCTCCAACTTCGACATCGCCTCCATCTACGAGCTGGACAAGGTGATGAAGGCCGGCGTCGGCCCTGAGCGCATCAGCTACGGCAACACCATCAAGAAGGCCCGCGACATCCGCTACTTCTATGACAAGGGCGTGCGCCTGTTTGCCACCGACTCCGAGGCCGACCTGCGCAACATCGCCAAGGCCGCGCCGGGCGCCAAGATCTATGTGCGCATCCTCACCGAAGGTTCGACCAGCGCCGACTGGCCGTTGTCGCGCAAGTTTGGTTGCAACCCGGACATGGCCCTGGACCTGCTGATCCTGGCCAAGCAGCTTGGCCTGGTGCCCTATGGCGTGTCCTTCCACGTTGGCAGCCAGCAGCGCGATATCGACGTGTGGGACGCCGCCATCGCCAAGGTCAAGGTCATCTTCGAGCGCCTCAAGGAAGAAGACGGCATCACCCTGCAGATGATCAACATGGGTGGCGGCTTCCCGGCCAACTACATCCAGCGCACCAACAGCCTGGAGACCTACGCCGAGGAGATCATCCGTTTCCTCAAGGAAGACTTCGGCGACGATCTGCCGGAGATCATCCTCGAACCGGGCCGTTCGCTGATCGCCAACGCCGGCATCCTGGTCAGCGAAGTGGTGCTGGTGGCGCGCAAGTCGCGCACCGCCGTGGAGCGCTGGGTCTACACCGACGTGGGCAAGTTCAGCGGCCTGATCGAAACCATGGATGAGTCCATCAAGTTCCCGATCTGGACCGAGAAGAAGGGCGAGGCCGAGGAAGTGGTGATCGCCGGTCCGACCTGCGACAGCGCCGACATCATGTACGAGAACTACAAGTACGGCCTGCCGCTCAACCTGGCCGCCGAGGATCGTCTGTACTGGCTGTCCACCGGTGCCTACACCACCAGCTACAGCGCCGTGGAGTTCAACGGCTTCCCTCCGTTGAAGGCTTTCTACATCTAAGTGGCAGCGCACTGAACGAACCCCGCCCCGGCGGGGTTTTGTTTATGTGGGAGCGGTGGTTGCACTCGTCGCCTTTATTGGCCATAACCGACAGATGAACAGAATCCTCCTCAACTGCGACATGGGCGAAAGCTTCGGCGCCTGGCGCATGGGCGACGACGAACACGCCATGCCGCTGGTCGACCAGGCCAACCTGGCTTGCGGCTTCCACGCCGGCGACCCACTGATCATGCAGCGCAGCGTGACGCTGGCGGTGCAGCACGGGGTGAGCATCGGCGCGCATCCGTCCTACCCCGACCTGCAGGGCTTCGGCCGCCGCCATCTGTCCTGTTCCCCGGAAGAGGTCACGGCCCTGGTGCTCTACCAGCTCGGCGCGCTGGATGCCTTCTGCCGCGCCGCCGGTACCCAGCTGGCCTACGTCAAGCCGCATGGCGCCCTGTACAACGATCTGGTGCGCGACGACGCGCTGTTCGAGGCGGTGCTGGCCGCCTGCGCCGCCTACCGACCCGGCCTGCCGCTGATGGTTCTGGCGCTGGCCGACAACGGCCGCGAACGTCGACTGGCCGAGGCCGCGGGCGTACCGCTGCTGTTCGAGGCCTTCGCCGACCGCGCCTACCTGGCCGACGGCCAGTTGGCGCCGCGGCGCCTGGCCGGTGCCGTCCACCACGAGCCGCAGCGCATCCTCGACCAGGCGCTGGCCATCGCCGCCGGCGAACCCTTCGCCGATATCGACGGCAAGCCCCTGCGGCTGCGCGCCGACAGCCTCTGCGTGCACGGCGACAACGCCGAGTCGCTGGCCGTGCTGCGCCGCCTGCGGGCCCAGCTGGACGCCCTGTGATCCGGTTTGAACCGGCCGGCGCCGAGGCGCTGCTGCTGGTGCTGGCCGAGGTGCCGGATGCCGAGCTGTCGCTGCGCATTGCCGCCCTGGCCGCGCGCATCCGCGTCGAGTTCGGCGAACTGCTGACCGACCTGGTGCCGGGCTGGACCACCTTGCTGCTGCACTACGACCTGCTGCGCACCGACCACCTGCAACTGGCCGAGCGCCTGGCTCCCCTGCTGGAGGCCTGGCTGGTCGAGCCGGCGCCAGCCTCTGCCGCGCGCCTGCACGAGATCCCGGTGTGGTACGCCGGCGCGGACCTGGCCAGCGTGGCGCAGGCCTGCCGGCTGTCCATCGCCGAGGTCATCGAACTGCACAGCGCCGGCGAGTACCGGGTCGGTGCCATCGGTTTCGCTCCTGGCTTCGCCTACCTGGGCGAGCTGAGCGAACGTCTGGCCTTGCCGCGCCTGGCGACGCCCCGCACAGGTGTGCCGGCCGGCAGCCTGGGCATCGCCGAGCGCCAGACCGCTATTTATCCCCAGGCCTCGCCCGGTGGCTGGCACCTGCTCGGTCTCTGTCCCTGGAAACTGTTCGATGTGCGGCGCACGCCGCCCTGCCCGCTGGCCCTGGGCGACCGCGTGCGCTTCGTTCCGATCGACGAAGCGCGCTATCACCGCGAGCTCGGCACATGAGCGGGCTGCGTGTGCTCAGGCCGGGGCCGCTGAGCCTGCTGCAGGATGCGGGGCGCGTCGGGTGGCAGCACCTGGGGGTGTCGCCCAGCGGTGTGCAGGACGGCCATGCCGCGGCCTGGGCCAATCGTCTGCTGGGCAATGCCTGGGGCACGCCGCTGCTGGAGATCGCCCTGGGCGGCGTGGAGCTGTGCGCCGAGGCCGAGGTGTGGCTGGCGCTGGCCGGTGCCGAGGCCCGGGGCGAAGTCGATGGCCGGGTTGTGCCGAACTGGTCGCGCTTCGCCCTGAGGGTGGGGCAGTGCCTGAAGATCGGCTTCGCCGCTAGCGGCCAGTACCTCTACCTGGCGGCGGCCGGAGGCTTCGCCGCCGAGCCGGTGCTGGGCAGTATCAGCACGCAGGTGCGCGAGGGGCTGGGCGGGCTCGATGGCGCGGGCGCCGCGCTGGTCGAGGGTGATCTGCTGGTTTGCGCCGGCGGGACCTTTGCCCGTGCCGCCAGCGTGCCCTGGCCCTATCGCCCGGACTACCGGGCCGCGCCCCTGCTGCGGGTGATCACCGGCGGTGATGCGGTGGCGTTCAGCGAGCCCGCGCTGGCCACCTTTTTCGAGCAGGTCTGGCAGCTCGCCCCGCAGTCCGACCGCATGGGGGCGCGCCTGCTCGGCGAGCCACTGCGGCCGCCCGCTCGGCAATGGTCTCTGGGCGTGAGTCGCGGCGCGATCCAGGTGCCGCCGGATGGCCAGCCGATCATCCTGCAGGCCGACCGCCAGACCATGGGCGGCTACCCCATCCTCGGCTGGCTGCACCCGCTGGACCAGTGGCGCCTGGCGCAATGCCCGGCGCAGCAGCCACTGCGCTTCACCCAGGTCAGCGTGAGCGACGCGCAGGCCGAGCTGCGCCAGTTCTACCGTTTCTTCAGAGGCTGAGCCCCAGAAAAGGCGAAGGCGCCACGGTGGGCGCCTTCTGGCTTGCGAGCTGTGCACACGTCATTGCTTGCTGGCTCCCGACTCCATGCTGGTTGCTCAGGCGATGCTGCTGCCAGTGCGGTCGAAACCATCGGCGGCGATCTTGTCACCGACGCGTTCGGAACCGTCTTCGGCCACGGCGCTACCGGTGCTGTCGAAGCCGTCTTCGGCGATGTAGCTGCCGGTACGATCGAAGCCATCGGCGGCGATCTTGTCACCGACGCGTTCGGAACCGTCTTCGGCCACGGCGCTACCGGTGCTGTCGAAGCCGTCTTCGGCGATGTAGCTGCCGGTACGATCGAAGCCATCGGCGGCGATCTTGTCACCGACGCGTTCGGAACCATCTTCGGCCACGGCGCTACCGGTGCGGCTGAAGCCGTCTTCGGCGATGTAGCTGCCGGTGCGGTCGAAACCATCGGCGGCGATCTTGTCGCCGACGCGCTCGGAACCGTCTGCAGCTACGGCGCTGCCGGTGCGGTCGAAGCCATCGGCGGCGAAGGTGATGCCGCTGGCGGCAAAGGTGGAGAGGAGAAGGGCGGTGAGGATCTGCTTTTTCATTTTGGGTGGCTCCGTATTTGGGGCTGAATGTTGACTACGGGGCCCATGTTACCCAGGTAAATTCGATTAAAAAGTCGAGAGTGAAAATGATGGATATCGACAAGCTTGATAATTGGTTATCTTATTGTTTTTAAAAGTATTTATATAAAAATTTGGCTTTCATAGGTGATTTTCATGGGTATTCAGTGTTGATTTAAATGATCGAATTAATAGATGTAATTGCCTTGTCTCTACTCGCCTGTCTACGCCGTTTGCTATGGAACCTCCGTTGCCGGCCGATAACGCTAAGCTCTTGTCGAGGACTTGAAACTGGGTGTGAAACAGCCCGAACAATAAGAACGGCCGTGATGTGGGGGTTCGATGATGTTGCGACGGCTGATGGCCTGGCTGGCCATCTGTAGTGCACTGCTTGGCAATGGCCAGGTTTTGGCCGAGCCGGGCGTCGATGCCGGTGAGCTGCGCCTGGGCATGGTCAATGCGCAGAGCGGACCGGCTGCCGGGCTGGGGCAGGGCGTCCGCGACGGTGTCCAGGCCTATCTGATTCGCACCAATGCCGCAGGCGGCGTGCATGGGCGTCGCCTGAGTCTGCTGGTCCGCGACGATGGCTACGAGCCCAGGCGCACGGCCGATCTGACCCGGGAGCTGATCGGCTCCGGCAGCGTGTTCGCCCTGCTCGGTTACGTCGGCACGCCGACCTCGCGTGCGGCCATGCCGGCGGTGCTGGAGGCGGGGGTGCCCTACCTGTTCCCCTTTACCGGCGCCGAAGTGCTGCGTCACCCGGTGCACCCCTGGGTATTCAACGTACGCGCCTCCTATTTCGCCGAAACCGAGGTGCTGGCCAACTACATGACCGAGGTGCTGGGCCTGCGCCGCATTGCCTTGCTGATGCAGGACGACTCCTTCGGCGAAACGGCCAAGAGTGGGCTGGCGGGGGCTCTGCACTTGCGCGGCCTGAAGCTCGAGGCCGAGGCGCGTTTCCTGCGCAATTCGCTGGAGATCGGCGATGCCATGGAGCATCTGCGCGGGGTACAGCCCCAAGCGATCTTCTTCGTCGGTACCTACAAGCAGCTGGCTGCGGCCATTCGCGAGGCGCGGGCCAGGAACATGGCGGCGCGCTTCTTCACAGTGTCCTTTGTCGGTACCGACAACCTCATCGCCGAAGCGGGCCCGCTGGCCGAGGACGTGCTGATCTCCCAGGTGGTGCCCTCGCCCGAGGATGTTTCCCTGCCGCTGGTGCGTGACTACCGGGCAGCCATGGCCGGCAGCCCCATGGGCTACACCTCGCTCGAGGGCTATATCAATGCAGCCGTGCTGGTCGAGGCGTTGCGCCGCGCCGGGCCACAGCCGACCCGGGCGCGCCTGGTCAAGGAACTGTCCACCCTGGACATCGATCTGGGCGGTTTCCGTGTCACCTTCGGCCCTGACGATCACCAGGGCTCCGATGCCGTGTTCCTGACCCGCATCGAGCAGGGCAAGGCGGTACCGGTGCGTATCCGGCCCTGAGCAGCCTCAGTTCGCGATCTCCTCGGCGTGGTGGCAGGCCACCTGGCGCGCGTCGATCAGGCGTAGCTCCGGCACTTCCGTGCGACAGCGCTCGCTGGCGTGCGGGCAGCGCTTGTGGAAAGCGCAGCCGGGCGGCGGGTCGAGCGGGTTGGGCAGCTCGCCGGCGATCTTGATCTTCGGCTTGGCGGGGTCCGGGTGGATCGCCGGGGTGGCCGAGAGCAGGGCGCGGGTATAGGGGTGCAGCGGCCGCGCGTAGATCAGTTCCGCCGGGCCCATCTCGGCCGGGCGGCCGAGGTACATCACCAGCACGTCGTCGGCCACGTGCTGCACCACCGCCAGGTTGTGCGAGATGAACACGTAGCCGGTCTGGTACTGCTCCTGCAGGTCCATGAAGAGGTTGAGCACCTGGGCCTGGATCGACACGTCCAGCGCCGAGGTCGGCTCGTCCGCCACCAGTACCTTGGGCTGCAGCATCATGGCGCGGGCCAGGGCGATACGCTGGCGCTGGCCGCCGGAGAACATGTGCGGGTAGCGCTGGTAATGCTCGGGGCGCAGGCCGACCTGCTGCATCATGCTCTGCACCCGCTCGCGGCGCTCGGCGCGCGACAGACTGGTGTTGATCAGCAGCGGCTCGGCCAGCTGGTCGCCGATCTTCTGCCGCGGGTTGAGCGAGGCGTAGGGGTTCTGGAACACCATCTGCACGTCGCGGCGCAGTTGCTTGCGCTCGGCTTTGCCGGCGCCGGCCACCTCCTGCCCGGCGATCTGCAGGCTGCCGGAGGACGGCTCCTCGATCAGGGTCAGGGCGCGGGCCAGGGTCGACTTGCCGCAGCCGGACTCGCCGACCACCGCCAGGGTCTTGCCGGCTTCCAGCGAGAACGACACGCCATTCAGCGCGCGCACCAGGGCATTGGGCTTGAACAGGCCGCGGGAGATTTCGTAGTGCCGGGTCAGCTCGCGGGCTTCGAGGACGACGCTCATCAGGCCACCTCCGTGGTCAGGTTGAGGGGGTAGAAGCAGCGCACCGCGCCGCGCACGTGCGGCTCCAGCGCCGGGCGCTGCTCGCGGCAGTGCGGCTGGGCGTAGGGGCAGCGCGGCGACAGCAGGCAGCCGATGGGGCGGTCGTAGCGTCCCGGTACGATGCCGGGCAGGGTGGCCAGGCGCTCGGCACCCAGGCTGTGCTCAGGAATGGCCTTGAGCAGCGCCTCGGTGTAGGGATGGGTCGGCGCATCGAACAGGGTCGGCACACTGCCGATCTCCACCGCTTGCCCGGCATACATCACGCATACGCGCTGGGCCGTCTCGGCGACCACGGCCAGGTCGTGGGTGATCAGCACCAGGCCCATGCCCTCGCTGCGCTGCAGGTCCAGCAGCAGGTCCATGATCTGCGCCTGGATGGTCACGTCCAGTGCCGTGGTTGGTTCGTCGGCGATCAGCAGCTTGGGCTCGGCGGCGATGGCCATGGCGATCGCCACGCGCTGGCTCATGCCGCCGGACAGCTGGTGCGGGTAGGCGTCGAGACGGCTGGCGGCACCGGGGATCTCCACCCGCTCCAGCAGCTGCAGGGCGCGCACACGGGCGGCGCGGCCCTTGAGCCCGAGGTGCTGGCGCAGCACTTCCTCGATCTGGAAACCGACCGTGTAGCTGGGGTTGAGCGCGGTCATCGGGTCCTGGAACACCATGGCCAGGTCCTTGCCCACCACGCGGCGGCGCTGCCGGCCCTTGAGGGTGAGCATGTCGTGGCCGTCGAAGCGCAGGCTGTCGGCACGCACGATGCCGGGGGCGTCGATCAGGCCCATCAGGGCCATCATGGTCACCGACTTGCCGGAGCCGGATTCGCCGACGATGGCCAGTACCTCGCCCTTGTCCACCGACAGGTCGAGGCCGTCGACCACGGGTATGGCATCGGCTGCGCCGAAGCGCACGGAGAGGTTGCGGATGTCGAGCAGACTCATAGGGCTGTCTCCGATTCGTAGCCCGGATGCAATCCGGGGCGGGCCGGCTCGGAGGTGTTCCCGGATGGCATCCGGGCTACATGCATGGTCATGGCGGGCTCCTTACTGCGCATTCTTCAGTTTCGGGTCGAGCGCATCGCGCAGCCCGTCGCCCATCAGGTTGATCGCCAGCACGCTGAGCAGGATGGTCAGCCCCGGCAGCGACACCACCCACCAGGCGCGCTCGATGTAGTCGCGCGCCGAGGCCAGCATGGTGCCCCACTCGGGCGTCGGCGGTTGCACGCCGAGGCCGAGGAAGCCCAGGGCGGCGGCGTCGAGGATGGCCGAGGAGAAGCTCAGGGTGGCCTGCACGATCAGCGGCGCCATGCAGTTGGGCAGCACGGTGATGAACATCAGCCGCGGCAGGCCGGCGCCGGCCAGCCTGGCGGCGGTGACGTAGTCGCGGCCCAGCTCGCCCATCACCGCGGCGCGGGTCAGGCGCACGTAGCTGGGCAGCGAGACGATGGCGATGGCGATCACCGTGTTGATCAGCCCCGGGCCGAGGATGGCGACGATGGCCACGGCCAGCAGCAGCGAGGGCAGGGCCAGCATGATGTCCATCAGGCGCATGATCGAGGGGCCGAGCAGGCGCGGGAAGAAGCCGGCGACCAGGCCCAGGAGGATGCCGGGGATCAGCGACAGCAGCACCGAGGCCAGGCCGATCAGCAGCGACAGGCGCGCGCCATGGATCAGCCGCGAGAGCAGGTCGCGGCCCAGCTCGTCGGTGCCGAGCAGGAAGCGCGCCTGGCCGCCTTCCAGCCAGGCCGGCGGGGTGAGCAGGGCGTTGCGGAACTGCTCGCTGGGGTCGAACGGCGCCACCCAGGGCGCGAACAGTGCGCAGAACAGGATGACCAGCATGAACAGCAGGCCGCCGACGGCACCCTTGTTGTGGGCAAAGGCCTGCCAGAATTCCTTCAGCGGCGAGGGGTAGAGCAGCGCCTGGTCGGCGGCGGGCACAGCGTGGGATTGAGTCATGCGCGGGCCTCCTTAGCGTTGATGGCGAATGCGCGGGTTAACCAGGCCGTAGAGGATGTCCACGACGAAGTTGACCAGGATCACCAGGCAGGCGATCAGCAGGATGCCGTTCTGCACCACCGGGTAGTCGCGGGCGCCGATGGCCTCGATCAGCCACTTGCCGATGCCCGGCCAGGAGAAGATGGTCTCGGTCAGCACGGCGCCGGCCAGCAGGCTGCCGACCTGCAGGCCGAACACGGTGAGCACCGGGATCAGCGCGTTGCGCAGGCCATGCACGAACACCACGCGGGCCGGCGACAGGCCCTTGGCGCGGGCGGTGCGGATGTAGTCCTCGCGCAGCACTTCGAGCATCGCCGAGCGGGTCATGCGCGCGATCACCGCCAGGGGGATGGTGCCGAGCACCACGGCCGGCAGGATCAGGTGCATCAGCGCGTCCTGGAAGGCGCCTTCCTCTTCGCTGAGCAGGGTGTCGATCAGCATGAAGCCGGTGACCGGCTCGATGTCGTAGAGCAGGTCGATGCGCCCGGACACCGGTGTCCAGCCCAGGTACACCGAGAAGAACATGATCAGCAGCAGGCCCCACCAGAAGATCGGCATCGAGTAGCCGGCCAGCGATATGCCCATCACTCCGTGGTCGAACAGCGAGCCGCGCTTGAGGGCGGCGATCACCCCGGCGATCACCCCGAGGGTGCCGGCGAACAGCAGGGCCGCCAGGGACAGCTCCAGGGTCGCCGGGAACAGGGTGAGGAACTCCTCCCACACGCCCTCGCGGGTGCGCAGCGACTCGCCCAGGTCGCCCTGGGCCAGCTTGCCGATGTAGTCCAGGTACTGGGCCGGCAGCGGCTTGTCCAGGCCCAGGCGGTGCATGGCCTCGGCGTGCATCTCGGGGTCGACGCGGCGCTCGCCCATCATCACTTCCACGGGGTCGCCGGGGATCAGGCGGATCAGCGCGAAGGTCAGCAGGGTGACACCGAAGAAGGTGGGGATCAGCAGCCCCAGGCGTCTGGCGATAAAGGACAGCATTGCGTGGTGGTACTCCGCAGCTTCGGGTGGAGCCCTGGTGGGGCTTAGGGTTGTGTCCGCCTCACGCGGGCGAAGTTGTTCGAGCCCAACGGGCTGAGCACGAAGCCCTCGACATCCTTGCGCAGCACGGCGAACTGCCTGGGGTGGGCGAGGGCGATCCACGGCGCCTGGTCGTGGAAGATCGCCAGCGCCTCGCGGTACAGCGCGGCGCGGCGCTGCGGCTCGGCGATGCGGCGGGCCTCGCGGATCAGCTGGTCGAACTCGGGGTGACACCAGCCGGCCTGGTTCTCGCCGCTTGCGGCGGCGGCGCATGACAGGTTGGGGGTGAGGAAGTTGTCCGGGTCGCCGTTGTCGCCGGCCCAGCCCATGAACACCAGGTCGTGCTCGCCGTTCTTGGCGCGCTTGATCAGCTCGCCCCACTCGAACACGCGGATGTCGGCGGCGATGCCGATGGCGGCCAGGTCGGCCTGCAGCATCTGCGCGCCGATGCCCGGGTTGGGGTTGGTCGGGCCGCCACCGGGGCGGGTCCAGATCGACAGCTTCAGGCCCTGGGCGTGGCCGGCCTCGGCCAGCAGGCGACGGGCCTTGTCGAGGTCGCGCGGCCAGGGCTGCAGGCGCTCGTCATGGCCGAGCAGGGTGGCCGGGTAGGGCGCCGCCGCCAGGCTGGCGTTGCCTTCGCCATACTGGGCGCGCAGGTAGGCCTGGCGGTCGAAGGCCAGGTTGATGGCCTGACGCACGCGCACGTCGTCCAGTGGCGGGTGCCGGGTGTTGAGGGCGACATAGGCGGTGAGCAGCGAGTCCAGCTCCAGCACCTGCAGGTCCTTGTTTTCGCGCAGCGCCGGCACGTCGCTCGGCCGCGGGAACAGGGCGACCTGGCAGGCGCCGGCCTTGATCTGCTGCACGCGCGTGTTGGGGTCGGGGGTGATGGCCAGCAGCAGGCGCTCCAGCGCCGGCTTGCCGCCCCAGTAATCGGGGTTGGCGGCGAAGCGCACCTGGGCGTCCTTGGCGTAGCGCTCGAAGACGAAGGGGCCGGTGCCGATCGGCTGGCTGTTGAGCTGCTCCGGCGTTTCGGCATCGAGCAGCTGCTCGGCGTACTCGGCGGAGTAGATGGAGGTGAAGCCCATGGCCAGGTCGGCGAGGAAGGGCGCCTGCGGGTGTTGCAGGGTGAAGCGCACGCGATGCTCGTCGAGCGCCTCGATCTTCTCGATCAGCTCGGCGAAGCCCATGGCCTCGAAATAGGGGTAGCCGCGCGGGGCCAGCGCGTGCCAGTCATGGTCCTTGTCGCGCTGGCGCTGGAAGCTCCACAGTACGTCGTCGGCGTTGAGCTCGCGGCTCGGCTTGAACCAGGGCGTCTGATGGAATTTCACCCCCTTGCGCAGGGTGAAGGTGTAGCTCAGGCCGTCGGCGCTGATTTCCCAGCTCTCGGCCAGCGCGGGAATGATGCGGGTGCTGCCGGGGGCGAACTGTACCAGGCGCTCGTAGACCGTCTCGGCCGTGGCGTCGGCGGTGCTGGCGGCGGTGTACTGGACGATGTCGAAGCCCTCCGGGGCGGCCTCGGAGCAGACCACCAGGGATTGCGGCTGGGCGAACGCCGGCAGGCCGGCGCAGAGCGCCAGGAACATGAGGAGACTGCGCATGAACCTTTCCTTCTGCGGGTGAGGACGGGCGGAGCCCAGGGGGCTCCGTCCGGTGCGGCTTACTTGCCGACGCTCACGCCGTAGAAGGAGTTGAGCGCGAACGGGCTGATCTTGAAATCCTGCACGTTCTTGCGCATCGGCTGGTACACGGTGGAGTGGGCGATCGGGGTGATCGGCACCTGGGCCTTGAGGATGTGCTGCGCCTGCCGGTACAGCTCGGTGCGCTTGGCCACGTCGGTGCTGGCCTTGGCCTGCTTGATCAGCTTGTCGTAGGAGGCGTCGCACCACTTGGAGAAGTTGTTGCCGTCGACCGCGTCGCAGCCGTACAGGGTGCCCAGCCAGTTGTCCGGGTCACCGTTGTCGCCGCTCCAGCCGATCAGCATGGCGTCGTGCTCGCCGCCCTTGGCGCGCTTGATGTACTCGCCCCATTCGTAGCTGACGATCTTGGCCTGGATGCCGACCTTGGCCCAGTCGGCCTGCAGCATCTCGGCCATCAGCTTGGCGTTGGGGTTGTAGGGGCGCTGCACCGGCATGGCCCACAGGGTGATCTCGGTGCCCTCCTTGATGCCGGCGGCCTTGAGCAGCTCCTTGGCCTTCTCCGGGTTGTAGCCGGCGTCCTTGATGCTCTCGTCGTAGGACCACTGGGTCGGCGGCATGCCGTTCACCGCCAGCTGGCCGGCGCCCTGGTACACTGCGTCGATGATCGCCTGCTTGTTCACCGCCATGTCCAGCGCCTGGCGCACCTCGAGCTGGTCGAACGGCTTGTGGGTGACGTTGTAGGCGATGTAGCCGAGGTTGAAGCCCGGCTGCGACGGCATGTTCAGGTTCGGGTCCTGCTTCAGGCCCTCGAGGTCGGCCGGGCGCGGCAGCAGGGTGATCTGGCACTCGCCCTTCTTGAGTTTCTGCATGCGCACCGAGGCGTCGGTGTTGATGGCGAAGATCAGGTTGTCGATCTTCACGTCATCCGGTTTCCAGTACTCCTGGTTGCCGGTGAAGCGGATCTGCGCGTCCTTCTGGTAGCGCTTGAACACGAAGGGGCCGGTGCCGACCGGCTTCTGGTTGATGTCGGCGGCCTTGCCGGCCTTGAGCAGCTGCTCGGCGTACTCGGCCGAGTGTACCGAGGCGAAGCTCATCGCCAGGTTCTGGATGAAGGCGGCATCGACGCTGTTGAGGGTGAACCTGACGGTATGGTCGTCGAGCTTCTCCACCTTGGCGATGTTGGCATCCATGCCCATGTCGGTGAAGTAGGGGAATTCGGCCGGGTAGGCCTTGCGGAACGGGTGTTCCTTGTCGAGCATGCGGCCGAAGGTGAACAGCACGTCGTCGGCGTTGAACTCGCGGCTCGGCTTGAAGAATTCGGTCGAGTGGAACTTCACGCCCTTGCGCAGGTGGAAGGTGTAGGTCAGGCCATCGGCGCTGACATCCCACTTCTCGGCCAGGCCCGGTTCCACGGCGGTGCCGCCACGCTCGAACTGGGTCAGGCGGTTGAACATGGTCTCGGCCACGGCATCGAAGTCGGTGCCGGTGGTGTACTGGCCCGGGTCGAAACCGGCGGGGCTGCCTTCGGAGCAGAACACCAGGTTGCTGGCGGCGCTGGCGAAGGGGGCGCTGGCGATCAGCCCAGCGGCGAGAAAAGCCTGGATGACGGCGTTTTTACGCATGTTGACCTCATGTTTGTTGTGGTTGTCATCGTGAGGGGTGCCTTGTGGGCACCTTGCGTGAAGCTATGCACGGCATATGCCGTGATCAAGCGCGAAACGCAGATCAGTGTAGAAGCTGTGGCGAGTCTGTAACTGGTTGTCGCAAATCTGAAAGTCTGGTCAGAAAAAGCTGGCGCAGCGCCAGCAGGCAATGACAGCGCTGCGCTTCGCATCAGGGCAGCTGCACCTCGATCACGCCATCGGCGCTCATGCTCACCTTGCTGGTGCCGGCCTCGATCTGCGGCGCGGCCTCGCTCTTGCTGAAGCTGCCGCTGTCCATGGCCATGGCGCGCATCGGCATCACCGGCTGCAGGCCGCCACTGTTGAGGTTGAGGCTGACCAGCTGGTAGGTCTTGCCGCCTAGGGCCTCGGTGGCCAGCTGGGCGCGGGCCTTGAAGGCCGCCACCGCCTGCTTGATCAACTGGTCTTCGCTGGCCTTGCGGCTGTCCTCGGCCACGGCGAAATTCATCTCGGCCATCTTCAGCTCGCCCAGCAGGTCGGCGGACAGCTGCGCCAGGCGGGTGAACTCGGCGCTTTCCAGGCGCAGCTCGGCGCGCTCGCGCCAGGCGCCGATCTTGCTGCCTTCGTCCTCGTACACCGGGTAGCTGTGGCGGCTGCCCAGGCTGACCTTCACGCCCTGCACCTTGCGCGCCTTGTCGATGGCGGCGTTGAGGGTCTTGGTCACGCCGGCGGCCAGTTCGGCCGGGTCGTCGTTCTGCGCCTCGGTGTAGAGGGTGACGTACATGCGGTCGTGGGCCACTTCCTGGCTGACCTCGGCGCGCAGCGAAATCTGGTTGTAGCGCGGCTCGTCGGCCAGGGCCGGCAGGCTGGCGAGACTGGCCAGGCCGAGGGCGAGGGTGGCGGCGAGACGGTTGAGTGCGTGCATGGGAACTCCTTGCGGGTGGTTGTCCTTGAAGTTGACGAAGCTGTCAGACTATTCGGGTTGACGGCAGTTCGCAGATTTTCTTTTTCCAGTTGCCGGCCGCTTCGCGCTGCGTCCGGTTGCCGCAGGCAGACGGCCACCCCGGCGCTCTGGTTATACTCGGCGGATGCCGACGACCTCTATCTACGCCCCCGTCCAGTTACTCTCCGCCAGCCGGCAGAACCTCTGGCGCCTGACCCTGATCCGCCTGCTGGTGCTGGCCGCCCAGGGCGGCTCGGTGGGCATCGCCTACCTGTCCGGGCTGGTGCCGCTGCCCTGGCTGGCGCTGTGCATCACCCTGGGCATCTCCCTGGCCCTGTGCCTGCTCACCGCCCTGCGCCTGCGCGGGCCCTGGCCGGTGACCGAGCTGGAATACACGGTGCAGCTGGCCTGCGACCTGGTGATCCACAGCGTGCTGCTGTACTACTCGGGCGGCCCGGCCAACCCCTTCGTCTCCTATTACCTGGTGCCGCTGACCATCGCCGCGGCGACCCTGCCCTGGCTGCACACCATGGCCCTCTGCGGCCTGGGTCTGGCGGGCTACAGCGTGCTGCTGTTCTGGCCGCACCCGCTGGACATTCCCCTGGCCCAGCGCGAGTCCCTGCTGATCTATGGCATGTGGCTGTCGGTGGCCATGGCCGCGGTGCTGATCACCTTCTTCGCCGCCAAGATGGCCGGCGCCCTGCGTCGCCAGGATGAGCTGCTGGCGCTGCGCCGCGAGGAGGGCATGCGCGACCAGCAGTTGCTGGCCGTGGCGACCCAGGCCGCCGGCGCCGCCCACGAGCTGGGCACGCCGCTGGCAACCATGAGCGTGCTGCTCAAGGAACTGCGCCAGGAGTACCGCGACAAGCCGGCGCTGCAGGACGACCTGGCGTTGCTGCAGGAGCAGGTCAAGCTGTGCAAGGACACCCTGCAGCAGCTGGTGCGCGCCGCCGAGGCCGACCGCCGCCAGGCGGTGTTCGAGCAGACCGCCGTGCAGTGGCTGGAGGCGACGCTGAACCGCTGGCACCTGATGCGCCCCGAGGCCACCTACCGCTTCCAGTGCCTGGGCGGAGGCAGCGTGCCGCGCCTGCTGCCGCCGGCCGACCTGACCCAGGCCCTGCTCAACCTGCTGAACAACGCCGCCGACGCCTGTCCGGACAAGCTCGACATCCGCCTGGACTGGGACGAGCAGTGGATCAGGCTGAACATCCGCGACCACGGCGCCGGTGTGCCGCTGGCCATCGCCGAGCAGATCGGCCGGCCGTTCTTCACCACCAAGGGCAAGGGCTTCGGCCTCGGCCTGTTCCTCAGCCAGGCCAGCGTGACGCGGGCCGGCGGCTCGGTGAAACTGTACAACCACGAAGAGGGCGGGACGCTGACGGAACTGCGCCTGCCTCGACTGTCCCCGGGAGACGAACATGAGTGACGAGCAAGCGATCGAGCAGGAAGACCAGCCGCACCTGTTGCTGGTGGATGACGATGCCACCTTCACCCGCGTGATGGCGCGTGCCATGGACCGTCGCGGCCTGCGCGTCAGCGTGGCCAACTCGGCCGAGGAGGGCCTGGCCCTGGCCAAGGAAGACCTGCCGGACTATGCCGTGGTCGACCTGAAGATGGAGGGCGACTCCGGCCTGGTGCTGCTGCCCAAGCTGCTGGAGCTGGATGCCGAGATGCGCGTGGTGATCCTCACCGGCTATTCCAGCATCGCCACCGCGGTGGAGGCGATCAAGCGCGGCGCCACCAACTACCTGTGCAAGCCGGCCGACGCCGACGACGTGCTCACCGCGCTGCTCTCCGAGCATGCCGACCTCAACACCCTGGTGCCGGAAAACCCGATGTCGGTGGATCGCCTGCAGTGGGAGCACATCCAGCGCGTGCTGGCCGAGCACGACGGCAACATCTCCGCCACCGCCCGCGCCCTGGGCATGCACCGCCGCACCCTGCAACGCAAGCTGCAGAAACGCCCGGTACGGCGCTGAGTCCGTCGCGGGCGGCCGCTTCCTGCGCCGCCCGGCTGACAGCCTGGCGAAAGGATTTTTTCCGACACTCGCGGTTATCATTTGCCGCCTGATCAAGCAGTCGGGGCCGCCATGCTCGCCGTTTTCGCCATCACCGCCCCGGTGTTCGCCATGCTGTTCCTCGGCGTGGTGCTCAGGCGCCTGGGGCTGATCGACGCGCACTTCATCCACACCGCCTCGGCCCTGGTGTTCAACGTCAGCATGCCGGTCATGCTGTTTCTCGCCATCCTGCATGCCGATCTGTCGACCGCGCTGCAGCCGGCACTGCTCGGCTACTTCCTGCTGGCCACCCTGCTCGGCTTCCTGCTGGCCTGGGGCTGGGCCATCCTGCGCGTGCCGCAGGTCGAGCGCGGGGTCTACGTGCAGGGGGCGTTTCGCGGCAACAACGGCATCATCGGCCTGGCCCTGGCCACCAGCCTGTATGGCGACTACGGCCTGTCGCTGGGCGGCATCCTCGGCGGCGTGGTGATCCTCAGCTACAACACCCTCTCGGTGATCGTGCTGGAGGTGTACAACCCCAACGCCCGTGCCAGCGCCCGGAGCATCCTCGTGGGCGTCCTGCGCAATCCGCTGATCCTCGGTGTGCTGGCGGCCATTCCGTTCGCCTACTGGCAGGTGCGCCTGCCGGCCTGGCTGAGCACCTCCGGCGAGTACCTGGCGCAGCTGACCCTGCCGCTGGCGCTGCTCTGCATCGGCGGTACCCTGTCGCTGGTCGCACTGCGCGCCAGCAGCGGCCTGGCCATCGGTGCCAGCCTGCTGAAGATGGTCTGGCTCCCGCTCCTCGCCACGCTCGGCGCCTTCGCCCTGGGCTTTCGCGATGCCGAGCTGGCGATTCTCTTCCTCTACTTCGCCAGCCCCACGGCGGCAGCCAGCTTCGTCATGGCCAGGGCCGCCGGCGGCAACGCCGAGCTGGCGGCGGCGATCATCGTGATCACCACGCTGGCGGCGGTGTTCACCACCAACCTCGGCCTGTTCGTGCTGCGCTGGGGGCTGGATCTAGGCCTGCTCGGCCTGCCAGGCATCTACCACTTCCTGGGCGGCGCGGAACGCGTCGATGGCCGCCGGCACGCCGGCGTAGACGGCGCAATGCAGCAGGGCCTCGCGGATTTCCTCCACGCTGCAGCCACTGTTCAGCGCGCCGCGCACGTGGCCCTTGAGTTCCTGCGGGCACTTCAGCGCGGTCAGCGCGGCCAGGGTGATCAGGCTGCGGGTCTTGCGCTCCAGCACGCCGCGGGTCCAGACGCCGCCCCAGGCGTGCTGGTTGACGAAGTCCTGCAGCGGCTGGGTGAAGTCGGTGGCGTTGTGCAGGGCGCGGTCGACGAAGGCGTCGCCCATCACTTCGCGGCGCACCTGTTCGCCGGCTTTGGCGTTGTCGTTCATTGCGGGTCTCCGTGGCTCAGCGCTGGCGATGCCAGGCGCGGGCGCCGATGACCGCCAGGGTCACGGCGGTGAGCGGCAGGACGAAGGTCAGCATGGCTTGCTGGAAGGCGCCGAGCCAGGGGGCGCCGCTGCTGTTGAAGATCAGGTAGGCGGTGTACAGGGCGTAGTAGCCGACGAACAGGGCGCCTTCCCAGCGATTGATCGAATAGCCGTTGAAGAAGATCGGCAGGCAGGCGATGGCCACCGCGATCATCACCGGGAAGTCGAAGGCCAGGGCGTTGGCGGCCACCGGGATGGCGCTGGGCGATACCAGCGAGGCCAGGCCCAGCACGCAGAGCAGGTTGAAGATGTTGCTGCCGACGATGTTGCCCACGGCGATGTCACGCTCGCCCTTGAAGGCCGCCATCACCGAGGTGGCCAGCTCCGGCAGCGAGGTGCCCACTGCGACCACGGTCAGGCCGATCACCAGTTCCGACATGCCCAGGGCGCGGGCCAGCTGCACGGCACCCTCGACCAGGAAGTTGGCACCGCCGACCAGCAGCGCCAGGCCGGCGATCACCAGCGCCGCGTTGATGGCCCAGGCATAGGGCTTGGGCGTCTCGTGCAGGCCATACTCGTCCTCGAATTCGTCTACACCCTCCGCCTTCTTCTCGCGGCGGCTGCTGATGATCAGGAAGGCGGTGTAGGCGAGGATGCCGCCGAACAGCAGGGCACCGTCCAGGCGGCTCAGGCTGCCGTCCCAGGCCAGGGCCCAGGTGACCAGGCTGGCGCCGATCATGATCGGCACGTCGAGGCGGATCAGCTGGCGCGACACCAGCAGCGGTGCGACCAGGGCAGTGACGCCGAGGATCAGCAGGACGTTGGCGATATTGCTGCCGACCACGTTGCCGATGGCCAAGTCGCCGCTGCCGTCCAGGGCGGCCTGTACGCTGACGGCGGTCTCCGGCGCGCTGGTGCCGAAGGCCACCACGGTGAGGCCGATGATCAGCGGCGGGATGCCGAACTGGGCGGCCAGGCGGGCCGCACCACGTACCAGCACCTCGGCGCCGGCCACCAGCAGCACCAGGCCGGCGATCAGGTAGACGAAAGTCATCAGGGTCATGCTGAGCTCCTTGCGCAAAATCGCCAGAGCATAGCCAAGCGCGGGTGTTGCGTGCAGCCCCCTGAGTGTTGCGCCTTGCTTCAGTCGTCCAGGCTTTCCACGAGTACCTGCACCACGCCGGCGCGCAGCATGTCCAGCTGTTTGGCGGCGGCCTGCGACAGGTCGATCAGGCGCCCACGGCCGTGCGGGCCGCGGTCGGTGATGCGTACCTCCACCGAGCGTTCGTTGCTCAGGTTGGTGACCTTGACCCGGGTGCCGAACGGCAGCTCGCGGTGGGCGGCGGTGAAGGCGTTGTTGTTCAGCCGTTCGCCGCTGGCGGTGCGCCGGCCATGGTGGCGCGAGGCATAGTAGGAGGCCTTGCCCACGGCCTGGTAGCTGGGGGCGGGCTTGACCTTGGCGACCGGTGCCGGTGCCTTGACCACCGGCACGCTCTTGGGTGTCGGCGCGGGTGCCTGCGCAGGCTGCACGGCGGGCTGGCTGGCGCAGCCGGCCAGCAGGGCCAGGGGCAGGATGAAAGTCGCGATCTTGTGCATGGCGGCTCCCGGAGAAAGGAACGCCGGGTTACCCCGGCGTCGCGCTCTTAGTTTTCGAGCTTCTTCTTCAGCAGCTCGTTGACCTGGCCGGGGTTGGCCTTGCCCTTGGACGCTTTCATCGCCTGGCCGACGAAGAAGCCGAACATCTTGCCGCGCTTGGCCTCGTCGGCGGCGCGGTACTGCTCGACCTGCTCGGCGTTGGCCGCTAGCACTTCATCCAGCATGGCTTCGATGGCGCCGCTGTCGGTGACCTGCTTGAGGCCCTTCTTCTCGATCACCTCGTCGGCGCTGGCGCCTTCGCCGGCGGCCAGGGCCTCGAACACCATCTTGGCGATCTTGCCGCTGATGGTGTTGTCCTTGATGCGCAGGATCATGCCGCCCAGTTGTTCGGCGGAGACCGGCGACTGCTCGATGTCCAGGTTGTCCTTGTTGAGCAGGCTGGACAGCTCGCCCATCACCCAGTTGGCGGCCAGCTTGGCGTCGCCGCAGGCCTTCTGCACGGCTTCGAAGTAGTCGGCCATCTCGCGGCTGGCGGAGAGCACGCTGGCGTCATAGGCGGACAGGCCGTAGGCGTTCTGGAAGCGCTCGCGCTTCTGGTTCGGCAGCTCCGGCAGGGCGGCGCGCACCTCGTCGAGGAAGCTCTGCTCGATCACCACCGGCAGCAGGTCGGGGCAGGGGAAGTAACGGTAGTCGTTGGCTTCTTCCTTGCCACGCATGGAGCGGGTTTCGTCCTTGTTCGGATCGTACAGGCGGGTTTCCTGCACCACCTTGCCGCCATCCTCGATCAGCTCGATCTGGCGCTGGATCTCGTGGTTGATCGCCTTCTCGATGAAGCGGAAGGAGTTGACGTTCTTGATCTCGGCGCGGGTGCCAAAGGCTTCCTGGCCTTTCGGGCGCACCGAGACGTTGCAGTCGCAGCGCAGCGAGCCTTCGGCCATGTTGCCGTCGCAGATGCCGAGGTAACGCACCAGGGCGTGGATGGCCTTCACATAGGCCACTGCTTCCTTGGCGCTGCGGATGTCCGGCTCGGAAACGATCTCCAGCAGCGGCGTGCCGGCGCGGTTGAGGTCGATGCCGCTCATGCCGTGGAAGTCTTCGTGCAGGCTCTTGCCGGCGTCCTCTTCCAGGTGCGCGCGGGTGATGCCGATGCGCTTGACGGTGCCGTCATCCAGGGTGATGTCCAGGTGGCCCTTGCCAACGATGGGGTGGTCCATCTGGCTGGTCTGGTAGCCCTTGGGCAGGTCCGGGTAGAAGTAGTTCTTGCGGGCGAAGACGTTCTGCGGGGCGATCTCGGCGTCGATCGCCAGGCCGAACTTGCAGGCCATGCGCACGGCCTCGGCATTCAGCACCGGCAGGGTGCCGGGCATGCCCAGGTCGATCAGGCTGGCCTGGGTGTTGGGCTCGGCGCCGAAGGTGGTGGCGCTGCCGGAGAAGATCTTCGATTGGGTGCTGAGCTGGGCGTGGATTTCCAGCCCGATCACGGTTTCCCATTGCATTGCGGTTGTCCTCAGAATCCGGTCGGGGCTTGGCGGTGCCAGTCAGTCACCTGCTGGTACTGGTGCGCCACGTTGAGCAGGCGACCTTCCTGGAAGTAGGGGGCGAGCAGCTGCACGCCGACCGGCAGGCCGTCGACGAAGCCGGCGGGCATGGACAGCCCCGGCAGGCCGGCGAGGTTGGCGGTGATGGTGTAAATGTCTTCCAGGTACTCGGCGACCGGGTCGTTGTTCTTCGCGCCGATCTGCCAGGCCAGGTTCGGCGTGGTCGGGCCGAGGATCACATCGACTTCCTCGAAGGCTTTGACGAAGTCGTTCTTGATCAGTCGGCGGATCTGCTGGGCCTTGATGTAGTAGGCGTCGTAGTAGCCGGCGGACAGCGCATAGGTGCCGACCATGATGCGCCGCTTCACTTCCGCACCGAAGCCTTCGCCACGCGAGCGCTTGTACAGGTCTTCGAGGTTCTGCGGGTTCTCGCAGCGGTAGCCGAAACGCACGCCGTCGAAGCGCGACAGGTTGGAGCTGGCCTCGGCCGGCGCGATCACGTAGTAGGCGGGAATGGCGTGCTGCATATTCGGCAGGGAAATCTCTTTGACGGTGGCGCCGAGCTTCTTCAGCTCCTCGACCACGGCCATGACCTTCTCGCCGATGCGCGCGTCGAGGCCGGCACCGAAGTATTCCTTGGGCAGACCGATGCGCAGGCCGACCAGCGGCTGGCTCAGGGCGGCCAGGTAGTCATCCACCGGGGCGTCGACGCAGGTGCTGTCCTTCGGGTCGAAGCCGGCCATGGCGCCCAGCAGCAGGGCACAGTCCTCGGCAGTGCGGGCCAGCGGGCCGCCCTGGTCGAGGCTGGAGGCGTAGGCGATCATGCCCCAGCGGGAGACGCGGCCGTAGGTGGGCTTGATCCCGGTGAGGTTGGTGAAGGCGGCGGGCTGGCGGATCGAGCCGCCGGTATCGGTGCCGGTGGCGGCGGGCAGCAGGCGCGCGGCCACGGCAGCAGCGGAGCCGCCGGAGGAGCCGCCCGGCACGCGGGTCAGGTCCCAGGGGTTCTTCACCGGGCCGTAGTGGCTGGATTCGTTGGCCGAGCCCATGGCGAATTCGTCCATGTTCAGCTTGCCGAGGGTCACGGTGCCGGCGGCGGCCAGTTTCTCGACCACGGTGGCGTTGTACGGTGCCTTGAAGCCGGTGAGGATCTTCGAGGCGCAGCTGGTCAGTACGCCCTGGGTGCAGAACAGGTCCTTGTGGCCGATCGGCGCGCCGAGCAGGGCGCCGTCTTCGCCTGCCGCGCGGCGGGCGTCGGCGGCTTGCGCCTGGGCACGGGCCAGCTCTTCGGTCACGGTGATGAAGCTGTTCAGTTTCGGGTCGAGCTGGGCGATGCGCGCCAGCAGGGCGCCGGTCAGCTCCACGGAGGAGAAGGTCTTGTCCTTCAGGCCGCGGGCGATCTCGGCCAGGGTCAGTTGATGCATGGGGAACCCTTTCCTTTTATTCGATGACTTTCGGCACGAGGTACAGGCCGCTTTCCACGGCCGGGGCGATGGCCTGGTAGGCGTCGCGCTGATTTGTTTCGGTGACAACGTCGGCGCGCAGGCGCTGGGTGGCATCCAGCGGGTGGGCCATGGGCTCGATGCCGCTGGTGTCGACCGCCTGCATGGCGTCGATCAGGCCGAGGATGTTGTTGAGGGTCGCAGTGGTTTGCGGAATATCGCCTTCGTTCAGGCCCAGGCGGGCCAGGTGGGCGATCTTTTCCACGTCGGAGCGTTCGAGCGCCATCGTGATTCTCCAGGGAGCGAGCGGTGGAAACAGGCGGGGAACGGATGCCGCATGTGGCGGTCAAAGGCCGCGAATTGTGGGCTGCAAGGCCCGGAAAAGCAGGCAATTTAGCATATCTGGCGCCTTGCCCAAAAGGCCGCTCGTTGATAGAGTTTGCCGCACTTTTTTACCCAGCGTTTTCACCACGCTCTGTCTAGGGTTCTCTCCCCATGTTCAAGAAACTGCGTGGCATGTTTTCCAGCGATCTGTCGATCGACCTGGGCACTGCCAATACCCTGATCTATGTCCGCGAGCGCGGTATCGTCCTCAACGAGCCGTCCGTGGTCGCCATTCGTAGCAGTGGCAACCAGAAATCCGTGGTTGCCGTCGGCACCGAGGCCAAGCGCATGCTCGGCCGTACCCCGGGCAACATCTCCGCCATCCGCCCGATGAAGGACGGCGTGATCGCCGACTTCAGCGTCTGCGAGAAGATGCTGCAGTACTTCATCAACAAGGTGCACGAGAACAGCTTCCTGCAGCCGTCGCCGCGCGTGCTGATCTGCGTGCCGTGCAAGTCGACCCAGGTCGAGCGCCGCGCCATCCGTGAATCCGCCCTGGGCGCCGGTGCCCGCGAAGTGTTCCTGATCGAAGAGCCGATGGCCGCCGCCATCGGTGCCGGCCTGCCGGTCGAAGAGGCCCGCGGCTCGATGGTCGTCGACATCGGCGGCGGCACTACCGAGATCGCCCTGATCTCGCTGAACGGCGTGGTCTACGCCGAGTCCGTGCGCGTTGGCGGCGACCGCTTCGACGAAGCCATCATCACCTACGTGCGCCGCAACTACGGTTCGCTGATCGGCGAATCCACCGCCGAGCGCATCAAGCAGGAAATCGGCACCGCCTACGCCGGCGGTGAAGTGCGCGAAGTCGACGTGCGCGGCCGCAACCTGGCCGAGGGCGTGCCGCGCAGCTTCACCCTGAACTCCAACGAGGTGCTGGAGGCTCTGCAGGAGTCCCTGGCCACCATCGTCCAGGCGGTCAAGAGCGCCCTGGAACAGTCGCCGCCGGAACTGGCCTCCGACATCGCCGAGCGCGGCCTGGTGCTGACCGGCGGTGGCGCGCTGCTGCGCGACCTGGACAAGCTGCTGGCCCAGGAGACCGGCCTGCCGGTGATCGTCGCCGAGGACCCGCTGACCTGCGTGGCCCGTGGTGGCGGTCGTGCCCTGGAAATGATGGACCGTCACTCCATGGACCTGCTGTCCACCGAGTGATGCTGAAGAGGTAAGCCGAAGCCGGAAGCTGGTCCTTCCGGCTTTGTGTTTTCTAGCTGTCGGCCTGGAGTAGTTGCCATCAAACCGCTATTTGCCAAGGGACCATCGCTGGGCGTACGACTGCTGGTACTGGTCGTGCTGTCGGCCGTGCTGATGGTGGTGGATGCGCGTTTCGAGGTGCTGCAGCCGCTGCGTGCCAAGCTCGGAGTGATCACCGGGCCGGCTTACCAGGTGGCGCGCCTGCCGGTGACCCTGTGGCAGGCGCTGACCCAGCAGTTCACCAGCCGCAGCGAGCTGATGGCGGAGAACGAGAAGCTCAAGGCCGAGGCCCTGCTGATGCAGGGGCGCCTGCAGAAGCTGGCCACCCTCACCGAGCAGAACGTGCGCCTGCGCGAGCTGCTCAATTCCGCCGCCCTGGTGGACGAGAAGGTGTTGGTCACCGAGCTGATCGGCATCGACCCCAACCCCTTCACCCACCGCATCCTGATCGACAAGGGCGATAAGGACGGCGTGTTCCTCGGCCAGCCGGTGCTCGACGCCCGCGGCCTGATGGGCCAGGTGGTCGAGGTGATGCCCTACACCGCCCGCGTGCTGCTGCTCACCGACACCAACCACAGCATCCCGGTGCAGGTGAACCGCAACGGCATGCGCGCCATCGCCGCCGGCAGCGGCAACCCGGAGCGCCTGGAGCTGCGCCACGTGGCCGACACGGCGGACATCAAGGAAGGCGATCTGCTGGTCAGCTCCGGCATGGGCCAGCGTTTCCCGGCCGGCTATCCGGTGGCCACGGTCAGCGAGGTGGTGCACGACTCCGGCCAGCCCTTTGCCATCGTCCGCGCCGTGCCCACCGCGGCGCTCAACCGCAGCCGCTACATGCTGCTGGTGTTCACTGACGGGCGCACCGCCGAGGAGCGCGCCACCGAGGCCGCCGAGGCCCAGGAGGCCGCCGATCGCGAGGCCGAGGCTCAGGTCAAGCCCGAGACGCCGCCGGCCGCTACCGCACCGGCACAGCCCGCGACCGCACCGGCGCCTGCCGTCGAACGGGAGAATCAATGATGGTCCAGCTCAAGGCACGCAACGGCTGGGTGATCTGGGCCACCCTGCTGCTGGCCCTGCTGCTCAGCGTGGCGCCCCTGTTGCCGTTCATGGAAGTCGGCCGGCCGCTGTGGCTGGCGCTGTTCCTGTCCTACTGGGTGCTGGCCGTGCCGCACCGTATCGGCATGGTCGGCGCCTGGAGCCTGGGCCTGGTGCTGGATGTGCTCAATGGCACCCTGCTCGGGCAGAACGCCCTGATCCTCACGCTGATCACCTTCCTGGTGCTGTCGCTGCAGCGTCGCCTGCAGATGTTCCCCATGTGGCAGCAGAGCCTGGTGCTGCTGGTGGTGTTCGGCCTGGCCCAGCTGGTGCAGCTGTGGCTCAACGCCCTGACCGGCAACCGTCCGCCGACCCTGACCTTCGTCCTGCCGGCGCTGATCAGTGCCTTGCTCTGGCCCTGGGTGTTCGCCATCCTGCGGGGACTGCAACAGCGCTTCGCGGTGCATTGAGGCGCCTTTCCCACCCCCCCCCTGACAGGGAGATGTCTGCATGGCCACGCTGCACCTGGCCTCGGGTTCCCCTCGCCGGCGCGAGCTGCTGGCGCAGATCGGCGTGCCTTTCGCCACGCTGATCGCCTCCATAGATGAAACGGCATTGCCCGGCGAGCCGGCCGCGCGCTATGTAGAGCGCCTGGCGCGGGAAAAGGCGCAGGCCGGCCTGCAGGCCCTGGGCGCACCGGTCGATGTGGTGGTGCTGGGGGCCGACACCGCCGTGGTGCTGGATGGGCGCATCCTCGGCAAGCCCGCGGATCGTGCCGAGGCGCTGGCCATGCTGGCGGCGCTGTCCGGTCGTGAGCACCAGGTGCTGACCGCCGTGGCGCTGGCCGCGGCCGGGCGCCTGGAGTCGCGGGTGGTGGCCAGCCGGGTCAGCTTCCGTGCCCTGCGCGCGGGCGAGGCGGAGGCCTACTGGGCCACCGGCGAGCCGTGCGACAAGGCCGGCGGCTATGGTATTCAGGGGCTGGCGGCGGTGTTCGTTAGCCAGATCGAGGGCAGCTACTCGGCCGTGGTCGGCCTGCCGTTGTGCGAGACGGCGCAGCTGCTCGGCGAATTCGGGATTCCGTGCTGGCAGGTCTGACCTGCCGGCCCACACTAGATAGCGGCGGCCCCTGGCCAGCAGTCGCAGCGCGCAGAGTAGGACGCATGAGCGAAGAGATCCTGATCAACATCACGCCGATGGAATCGCGTGTGGCGGTGGTGGAAAACGGCGTGCTGCAGGAAGTGCACGTCGAGCGCACGCAGAAGCGCGGCATCGTCGGCAACATCTACAAGGGCAAGGTGGTACGGGTGCTGCCGGGGATGCAGGCGGCCTTCGTCGACATCGGCCTGGAGCGCGCCGCCTTCATCCACGCGGCGGAGATCTCCACCCGCGAGGGCAGTGCGGTGGAGTCCATCGGCGCCCTGGTGCACGAGGGCCAGAGCCTGATCGTGCAGGTGACCAAGGACCCGATCGGCACCAAGGGCGCGCGCCTGACCACCCACCTGTCCATCCCTTCCCGTTACCTGGTGTACATGCCGCGCACCGCGCATGTCGGTATCTCCCTGAAGATCGAGGATGAGGCCGAGCGCGAGCGCCTCAAGCAGGTGGTGGCCGACTGCGTGGCCGCCGAGGGCATCGAGGAGACCGGCGGCTTTATCCTCAGAACGGCCGCCGAGGGCGCCGGCAGCGACGAGATCCTGGTCGACATCCGCTACCTGCGGCGCCTGTGGGAGCAGATCGCCGGGCAGATGCAGACGGCCAAGACCCCCTCGGTGATCTACGAGGACCTGTCCCTGGCCCTGCGCACCCTGCGCGATCTGGTCAACCCGAAGATCGAGAAGATCCGTATCGACTCGCGGGAGACCTTCGGCAAGATCACCCAGTTCGTCGACGAGCTGATGCCGGAGATCGCCGACCGCCTGGAGCACTACCCCGGCGAGCGGCCTATCTTCGACCTCTATGGCGTCGAGGACGAGATCCAGCGCGCCATGGAGCGCAAGGTGCCGCTCAAGTCCGGCGGCTACCTGATCGTCGATCCGGCCGAGGCGATGACCACCATCGACGTCAACACCGGCGCCTTCGTCGGCCACCGCACCCTCGAAGAGACCATCTTCAAGACCAACCTCGAGGCGGCCACCGCCATCGCCCGCCAGCTGCGCCTGCGCAACATCGGCGGCATCATCATCATCGACTTCATCGACATGGAAGATGAAGAACACCAGCGGCAGGTGCTGCGCACCCTGGAGAAGCAGCTGGAGCGCGACCACGCCAAGACCAACATCATCGGCATCACCGAACTGGGCCTGGTGCAGATGACCCGCAAGCGCACCCGCGAGAGCCTCGAGCAGGTGCTCTGCGAGCCCTGCAGCGCCTGCCAGGGCCGCGGCAAGCTGCGCACCGCCGAGACCATCTGCTACGAGATCTTCCGCGAGATCCTCCGCGAGGCCCGCGCCTACCAGGCCGAGGGCTACCTGGTGCTGGCCAACCAGAAGGTGGTCGACCGCCTGCTCGACGAGGAATCGGGCAACGTCGCCGACCTGGAGGCCTTCATCGGCCGTACGATCAAGTTCCAGGTGGAGAGCATGTACTCCCAGGAACAGTACGACGTGGTGCTGCTCTGAATGAGCCGGCTCGCTAGCCTGCTGACCGGGCTGCTGCGCGGGGGGCTGGGGCTGTGCGCCCTGGCGCTGGTGCTGGCCGCCTTCTATGTCAGCCTGGGGCGCGAGCTGGTGCCGCTGGTCGCCGAGTATCGTGACGAAGTGCAGGCCAGGGCCCGCGCGGCACTCGGCCTGCCGCTGTCGATCGGCAGCCTGGAAGGGGGCTGGAGTGGTTTCGCGCCGGTGCTGACCGCCCACGATGTGCTGCTCGGCGAGGGCGCCAGTGCCGTGCGCCTGGACCAGGTGCGGGTGGTGCCGGATGTCTTCGCCAGCCTGCTGGCGCGCCAGCCGCGCCTGGCCAACCTGCAGTTCGAGGGCTTGCAGCTAAGCCTGCGCGAGGACGCCGAGGGGCGCTGGACTGTGGAGGGCCTGCCGGCACGCGAGCCGGGCCGGCCGCTGCAGGCGCAGCAGCTGATCGATGGCCTGAAGATGGTCAGCAAGGTCTCCCTGCTCGGCAGCCAGCTGACCTTCGAGCCGCAGGGCGGCGAACCGCTCAGCCTCACCTACATCGACCTGACCCTGCGCAGCGGCAGCGTGCGCCAGCGCCTCGACGGCCGCCTGCGCCTGCCGGATGGCCAGCCGCTGGCCCTGCGCCTGCGCGTGCGCCTGGACGCCAAGGACATTGCCGCCAGCCGCGCCGAGGCCTATCTCAGCCTGCCGCACAGCGACTGGGCCGGCTGGCTGCCCAAGGGGCTGACCCGCGACTGGCGACTCGCCAAGGCCCAGGTCGGCGGCGAGCTCTGGCTGGACTGGGCGGACGGCGCCGTGCAGCGCGCCGCGGCGCGCCTGCACGCCCCGGAGATTCGCGGCGCCTATGCCAAGCGCAAGGCGGTACAGGTCAACGACCTGGGCCTGAGCGCCTACTTCGAGCGGCGCGACCAGGGTTTCGACCTGTTGGTCGACGGCCTGGCCCTGAGCCTGGGCGAGACGCGCTGGGGCGAGGTGCAGCTGGCCCTGAACCAGCAGTTGGACGCCGAGGGCCGGGCGCAGCGCTGGGCCCTCAGTGCCGACCACCTCGACCTCACCCCGCTGGCCCCGGTGGTACTGGCCCTGGCGCCGCTGCCGGACAAGGCCGCCGAGGTGCTCGACGCGCTGCAGCCGCGCGGCACCCTGCGTAACGTGCAGCTGGAGTATCGGCCCCAGCTCGATGGCCGCGAGCGGGTGCAGTTCTCGGCCAACCTGGAACGGGTCGGTATCGGCGCCTGGCAGGGCGTGCCGGCGGTGGACAATGCCAGCGGTAGCATCAGTGGCGATCTGGGCGGCGGCGAGCTGCTGGCCGCCAGCGAGAACTTCGGTCTGCATTTCCCCAACCTGTTCCCCGAGATGTGGCGCTATCGCCAGGCCGGCGCGCGCCTGCTGTGGGAACTCGACGACCAAGGCCTGACCTTGCAGAGCCCCTACCTGCAGGTGGTCGGTGACGAGGGGCGGATCGCCGGCGATTTTCTCGTGCGACTGAAGAAGGATCCGGCCGAGGAAGACTACATGGACCTGCGCGTCGGCCTGCGCGACGGCGACGCCCTGCAGGCCAGGAAGTACCTGCCGACCCGCTCTCCGGGGCTCAGCCCGGCGCTGGCCGAGTGGCTGCAGAGTGCCATTCGCGGCGGCCACATCGACAACGGCTGGTTCCAGTACCAGGGTTCGCTGGCCAAGGGCGCGGCGGATGCCGCACGCAGCATCGGCCTTTACTTCCGCGTGGACAACGCCGAGCTGGCCTTCCAGCCCGGCTGGCCGAGCCTGCGCGAGGCGCGCGGCGAGGTGCTGATCGAGGACGACGGCGTCGACGTGCGCGTACCCGAGGGGCGCATCCTCGACAGCCGGGTACGCGAAGTGCTGGTGAGCATCCCCAAGGCGGCCAACGGCCAACCGCGCCTGGCCCTGGAAGGCGAGCTGGAGAGCAGCCTGGCGGATGCCCTGAAGATCCTCCAGGAAGCGCCCATCGGCACCGCCGAGACCTTCGCCGGCTGGCGCGGGCAGGGCCCGCTGTCGGGCAAGCTGAAGCTGGACATTCCCCTGAACAAGGGACAGAAGCCGCAGGTGCAGGTGGACTTCGCCACCGAAGGCGCCGAGCTGCAGATGAGCAATCCGCAGCTGGATTTCACTCAGCTCAAGGGCGCGTTCCGCTTCAACACGGCCACCGGCCTCAGTGCCCCGGACATCCGCGCCCAGGTGCTCGGCCATGCCGTGCGCGGTCGTGCGCTGGCCCAGGGCGCGCGCGGCAATGCGCGCACCCGCATCGAGGCCAGCGGCAAGGTGCCCCTGGAGCGGCTCAGCGCCTGGCTGGGCCTGACCCAGCCGCTGCCGCTCAAGGGCGAGCTGCCCTACAGCCTGGGCCTGACCCTGGATGGTGCCGACAGCCAGCTGCGTGTCGACTCCAATCTGCAGGGGCTGGCCGTCGAGCTGCCGGCACCGTTCGCCAAGCCGGCTGACGAGGCGCGCAAGGCCACCTGGCGCATGACCCTGCAGGGCAGCGAGCGACGCTATTGGCTGGATTACGCCGGCCTGGCCAGCCTGGCCTTCGCCGCCCCCGTCGGGCAGGCGCTGCAGGGTCGCGGCGAGCTGCGCCTGGGCGGCGATCCGGCCCTGTTGCCGTCGAGCCCGGGGCTGCGCCTGTCCGGGCGCCTTGGCGAGCTGGACTGGTCGGCCTGGCAGGCCGCGATCAAGCCCTACAGCGGCCTGGCCGGCGATGGCCAGAGTCGCCAGTTCCTGCGCGGTGCCGAGCTGAGCATCGGGCGCTTCAGTGGCTTCGGCACCCAGGTCGACAACCTCGCGCTCAAGCTGGCCCGCGCCCAGGCCGGCTGGCAGCTGGATCTCGCCAGTACCCTGCTGGAAGGGCGCATCGAGCTGCCCGATGCCCAGGGCGCCCCCATCCGGCTCGACCTGGCGCGGCTGAGCCTGCCCCCGGCCGCGCCCGCGAGCGAGCCGGCGCAGGACAAGCCCGATGCCCTGGCGGCGGTCGACCCGCGCCAGCTGCCGGCCCTGGATGTGCGCATCGCCAAGGTGCTGCAGGGCGACGCGCCGCTCGGCGCCTGGTCGCTGAAGGCGCGGCCGACGCCGCAGGGGGTGCGCTTCAGCGAACTGGCCCTGGAGCTCAAGGGGTTGCGGGTCGGCGGCGAGGCCGGTTGGGAGGGCGCTCCGGGCAGCACACGCAGCTGGTACAAGGGGCGCATCCAGGGCGACAACCTGGCCGATGTGCTCAAGGCCTGGGGCTACGCGCCCACCGCGACCAGCGAGCGCTTCCGCCTGGACGTCGATGGCAGCTGGCCGGGCTCGCCGGCCTGGCTCAGCCTCAAACGCCTCTCCGGTCGCCTCGACGCCAGCCTGCGCAAGGGCCAGTTCGTCGAGGTGCAGGGCTCGGCCTCGGCCCTGCGCGTGTTCGGCCTGCTCAACTTCAACTCGATCAGCAGGCGCCTGCGCCTGGACTTCTCCGACCTGCTCGGCAAGGGCTTCAGCTACGACACCACCAAGACCCTGCTGGTCGGCCAGGACGGCGTGTTCCAGACCCGCGAGCCGCTCAGGGTGGTCGGCCCGTCCAGCACCCTGGAGCTGAACGGTACGCTGGACATGGCCCGCGACCAGATCGACGCCAAGCTGCTGGTGACCCTGCCGGTGACCAACAACCTGCCGCTGGCGGCCCTGATCGTCGGCGCGCCGGCAGTCGGTGGCGCGCTGTTCGTCGCGGACAAGCTGCTCGGCGACCGGGTGGCGCGCTTCGCCAGCGTGCAGTACCTGGTCAAGGGGCCCTGGCAGAACCCCGAAATCAGCTTCGACAAGCCGTTCGAGAAGCCGCGTTGAGCGACTTGCGGTAGCATGCAGGCAAGCCCCGGACGGAAAGCACCATGTCCCTCGCCGTAATCCAGATGGTCAGCCAGGACGATGTCCTGGCCAACCTCGCCGCCGCCCGCCGCCTGCTGCAGCAGGCGGCCGAGCGCGGTGCACGCCTCGCCGTGCTACCGGAAAACTTCGCCGCCATGGGCCGCCGCGACCTGGCTGAGCTCGGCCGCGCCGAGGCCGAGGGCCGCGGCCCCATTCTGCCCTGGCTGCAGCAGACCGCCCGTGACCTGCGGCTGTGGATAGTCGCCGGCACCATTCCCCTGCCGCCGGACGGCCAGCCCAGCGCCAAGGTGCATGCCTGTTCCCTGCTGATCGACGAGCACGGCGAGCGCGCCGCCCGCTACGACAAGCTGCACCTGTTCGACGTGGACGTCGCCGATGCCCGCGGCCGCTATCGCGAATCGGACGACTTCGCCTTCGGCGCGCAGGTGGTGGTGGCCGACACCCCGGTCGGCCGCCTGGGCATGACGGTATGCTACGACCTGCGCTTCCCCGAGCTGTACAGCCGCCTGCGCGAGGCCGGTGCCGAGCTGATCAGCGCCCCGGCGGCCTTCACCGCTGTCACCGGCGCCGCCCACTGGCAGGTGCTGACCCGCGCCCGCGCCATCGAGACCCAGTGCTATGTGCTGGCGGCGGGGCAGGGTGGCAGCCATCCGGGCGGGCGCGAGACTTTCGGCCACTCGGCGATCATCGACCCCTGGGGTCGCGTGCTCGCCGAGCAGCCCCAGGGCGAGGCGGTGCTGCTGGCCAGCCGCGACGCCGCCGAGCAGGAGGCGATCCGCCGGCGCATGCCGGTGGCCCGGCACAGACGTTTCATCGCGCCGGCCCAGCCCGGGCCGGCGCCCACGGAGTTCCTATGAGCGACATTCTCGGCCGCGTCAGCGGCCACCTGCTGACCCCCGGCAACCTCTCCATCGAGCAGCTGCCGGCGATCCTCGGCGAACTGGCCGGCCCCGGCATCGATGCTGCCGACCTGTACTTCCAGAGCCAGGTCTCCGAGTCCTGGGTGCTGGAGGACGGCATCGTCAAGGAGGGCAGCTTCAACCTCGACCAGGGCGTCGGCGTGCGTGCCCAGTCCGGCGAGAAGACCGGCTTCGCCTACAGCAACGCCATCCATGCCGAGGCCCTGAGCCAGGCTGCACGTGCCGCCCGTTCGATTGCCCGCAGTGGCCAGCAGGGCCGCGTGCAGGCCTTTGCCAGCCCGCAGGTGGTCGCCCTGTATGGCCAGGACAACCCGCTGGAGGTGCTGCAGCGCGCCGAGAAGGTCGAGCTGCTCAAGCGCATCGACGTCGCCACCCGTGCCCTCGACCCGCGCATCAAGCAGGTCACGGTGAGCCTGGCCGGGGTCTGGGACCAGGTGCTGGTGGCCGCCAGCGATGGCAGCCTGGGCGCCGACATCCGCCCGCTGGTGCGCTTCAACGTCAGTGTCATCGTCGAGCACAACGGCCGTCGCGAGCGTGGCGGCCATGGTGGTGGCGGACGCTGCGACTACCGTTACTTCCTCGAGCGCGATGGCAGCGGCGACGAGCGCGCCCTGGGCTACGCCCGCGAGGCCCTGCGCCAGGCGCTGGTCAACCTGGAGGCGATCCCTGCGCCGGCCGGCACCCTGCCGGTGGTGATGGGCGCCGGCTGGTCCGGCGTGCTGCTGCACGAGGCGGTCGGCCATGGTCTGGAGGGCGACTTCAACCGCAAGGGCAGCTCGGCCTACAGCGGGCGCATCGGCCAGCAGGTGGCGTCGAGCCTGTGCACCATAGTCGACGACGGCACCCTGGCCGGGCGCCGCGGCTCGCTGAGCCTGGATGACGAGGGCACCCGCACCCAGTGCACCACGCTGATCGAGAACGGCGTGCTCAAGGGCTACATGCAGGACAAGCTGAACGCGCGCCTGATGGGCGTGGCGCCGACCGGCAACGGCCGCCGCGAATCCTACGCGCACCTGCCGATGCCGCGCATGACCAACACCTACATGCTGGCCGGCGAGAGCGACCCGGAAGAGATCATCCGCTCGGTGAAGAAGGGCATCTACTGCGCCAACCTCGGCGGCGGCCAGGTCGACATCACCAGCGGCAAGTTCGTGTTCTCCACCAGCGAGGCCTACCTGATCGAGGACGGCCGGATCACCGCGCCGGTCAAGGGCGCCACCCTGATCGGCAACGGTCCGGAGGCGATGAGCCGGGTGTCGATGGTCGGCAACGACCTGGCCCTGGATAGCGGTGTCGGTACCTGCGGCAAGGACGGCCAGTCGGTGCCGGTGGGCGTCGGCCAGCCGACCCTGAAGATCGACGCGATCACCGTCGGCGGTACCGGCGCCTGAGGCGCCGGGTAGCGAAGGAGTTAACGCAGACCGCGCTGGACCTCGTCCAGGTCGCGGATGTATTTGAAGACTTTGCGCGCGGCGGCAGGCGGCTTGTTGTGGGCCGCTTCATGCTGGGCATGGCGGATCAGGCTGCGCAGGTGCTGGCGGTCGGTCTCGGGATAGTCGGCGACGAAGCTCTCCAGGGTGCTGTCGTCACCGGCGATCAGGCGGTCGCGCCAGCGCTCGAGGGCGTGGAAGCGCTCGTTGTACTCGCGGGTGGAGCTGTCGACCTGGTCGATCAGCGCGGTGATCGCCTCGATGTCCTGGTCGCGCATGAGCTTGCCGATGAACTGGATATGGCGCTTCTTGGCGGCATTGGCCGTGTGCTTCGGCGCCTCGGCCAGCGCCTTGCGCAGATTGTCGGTCAGCGGCAGCTTGGCGATCAGCTCGGGCTTGAGGGTGGTCAGGCGCGCACCGAGATCCTGCAGGGCATGCAGCTCGCGCTTGATCTGGGTCTTGCTCTTCTCGCCGGAGAAGTCTTCGTCGTAAGAATCAGCCATGGGGGCGGTCCGGATGGAAACGCCGTCATGATAACCAGTCAGGGAGGGCCTGTCCGCAGCGGACCGGCCGCCCGTCGTTGGAGTGCAGCATGAGTTCAGCACAAACAGTGGGTCCGCAGGCCTTGCCGGCCCTGCAGGAGCAGGTCGAGCAGATCCTCGGCGAAGCGCGCCGCCAGGGCGCCAGCGCCTGCGAGGTGGCGGTGTCGATGGAGCAGGGGTTGTCCACCACGGTGCGCCAGGGTGAGGTGGAGACGGTCGAGTTCAACCGCGATCAGGGCTTCGGCATCACCCTCTACGTCGGCCAGCGCAAGGGTTCGGCCAGCACCTCGGCCAGCGGCGAGACGGCGATCCGCGAGACGGTGGCGGCGGCCCTGGCCATCGCCAGGCACGCCTCCGAGGACGACTGCGCCGGCCTCGCCGATGCCGCGCTGATGGCCCGCGAGCTGCCCGAGCTGGACCTCTACCACCCCTGGCAGATCGCCCCGGAGCGCGCGGTGGAACTGGCCCTGGGCTGCGAGGCGGCAGCCTTCGCCAGCGATGCGCGGATCAAGAACGCCGACGGCACCACCCTCAGCACCCACCAGGGCTGCCGGGTCTACGGCAACAGCCACGGCTTCCTCGGTGGCTACGCCAGCACCCGCCATAGCCTGAGCTGCGTGATGATCGCCGAAGACGGGGGGCAGATGCAGCGCGACTACTGGTACGACGTCAACCGCCAGGGCGAGCTGCTGGCCGACCCGCTGACGATCGGTCGCAAGGCCGCCGAGCGCAGCGTGGCGCGCCTCGGTGCGCGCCCGGTGCCGACCTGCGAGGTGCCGGTGTTGTTCGCCGCCGAGCTGGCCACCGGGCTGTTCGGCCACTTCCTCGCCGCCATCTCCGGCGGCAACCTGTACCGCCACTCCTCCTTCCTCGAAGGCGCTCTGGGCCAGCGCCTGTTTCCCGAGTGGCTCAGCCTCGACGAGCGTCCGCACATCCCGCGTGCCATGGGCAGCGCGGCCTTCGATGGCGACGGCCTGGCCACCTATGCCAAGTCCTTCGTCGCCGGTGGCGAGCTGGTGTCCTACATCCTCGGCACCTACTCCGGGCGCAAGCTGGGCCTGCCCAGCACGGCCAACGCCGGTGGCGTGCACAACCTGTTCGTCAGCCATGGTTCCGAGGACCAGCAGGCGCTGATCCGCCGCATGGGCCGTGGCCTGCTGGTCACCGAGCTGATGGGGCAGGGGCTGAACCTGGTCACCGGCGACTACTCGCGCGGCGCCGCCGGTTTCTGGGTGGAGAACGGCGAGATCCAGTTCCCAGTGCAGGAAGTCACCATCGCCGGCAACCTGCGCGACATGTTCCGCCAGATCGTCGCGGTGGGTAGCGACCTGGAGCTGCGCGGCAACGTCCGCACCGGCTCGGTGCTGATCGAGCGCATGACGGTGGCCGGTAGCTGAATCTGGTTAGCAAACAAAAAGGGGCCTGCGGGCCCCTTTTTCATGCGCCGGCGATTACTCGCCCTCGTCGAATCTGTTGTTGATCAGTTCGATCAGCGCCTCCAGCGCCTCCTCCTGCCGCTCGCCCTCGCTGGCCAGGTGCAGGTTGGTGCCCTTGCCGGCGGCCAGCATCATCACCGCCATGATGCTCTTGCCGTCCACCAGGCTGTCCGGCGAACGACCGATGCGCACCTGGCAGGGGAAGCCGCTGGCCACGCCGACGAACTTGGCGGCGGCGCGCGCATGCAGGCCGAGCTTGTTGATGATGGTGATCTCGCGGGTGGGCATTGCGGTCCTTAGCCGAGGTCGCGGTGGCGGACCTGGACGTTCTTCAGCGTGGGTTTCAGGGCCTGGCCCAGGCGGTTGGCCAGGTATACCGAGCGGTGGTGGCCGCCGGTGCAGCCGATGGCGATGGTCACGTAGGAGCGGTTGCTGGCGGCGAAGCGCGGCAACCACTTGTGCAGGTAGGCCTGGATGTCCTGGTACATCTCCTCCACGTCCGGCTGCGCGGCCAGATATTCGGCCACCGGCGCATCCAGGCCGGACATCTCGCGCAGGTCCGGCTTCCAGTAGGGGTTGGGCAGGCAGCGCACGTCGAACACCAGGTCGGCATCCACCGGCATGCCGCGCTTGAAACCGAAGGACTCGACTAGGAAGGCGGTACCCGGTTCCGGCTGGTTGAGCAGGCGCAGCTTGAGGGTGTCGCGCAGCTGGTAGAGATTGAGATGGGTGGTGTCGATCTTCAGGTCGGCCAGGTCGACGATCGGCGCCAGCAGCGTGGCCTCGTCGCGGATGGCCTCGGCCAGGGCGCGGGTCTCGTTGGTCAGCGGGTGACGCCGGCGGGTCTCGGAGAAGCGCTTGAGCAGGGTCTCCTCGTCGGCGTCGAGGAACAGCACGTCGCACTGGATATGCCGGGCCCGTACCTCGCTCAGCAGCTCGGGGAAGCGCTGCAGCTGGCTGGGCAGGTTGCGCGCGTCCACCGACACGGCCACCTGCGGGTGCAGCAGCTCGGTCTGCAGCAGGGCGCGCTCGGCCAGGTCCGGCAGCAGGCTGGCCGGCAGGTTGTCGATGCAGTAGAAGCCGTTGTCTTCCAGCACGTCGAGGGCAGTGCTCTTGCCCGAGCCGGAACGACCGCTGACGATGATCAGGCGCATGGCTCAGTCCTCGGTGCTAGCGGCCGTTCTGTACGTCGACCACGACCTGATACAGCTCCTCGCTGCTCTGCGCCCGGCGCAGGCGCTCGCGCACTTCCGTGCGGTCGAGCATGCTGGCGATCTGGCGCAGCAGCTCCAGGTGCTCGTCGGTGGCCGCTTCCGGCACCAGCAGGACGAACAGCAGGTCGACCGGGGCGCCGTCGATGGCGTCGAAGTCTACCGCCGCATCCAGGTGCAGCACGGCACTGATCGGCGCCTGGCAGCCCGGCAGGCGGCAGTGTGGAATGGCGATGCCGTTGCCGAAGCCGGTGGAGCCGAGCTTCTCGCGGGCGATCAGGTTTTCGAAGATGTCCTGGCCGTCCAGATCGGGGAGATCACGGGCCACCAGGTTGGCAATCTGTTCGAGTACGCGTTTCTTGCTGCCCCCCGGCACGTTCACCAGGGAACGGCCGGAAGTCAGGATGGTTTCGAGTCGGATCATGAGGGAGGGTATGTCAGCGAGCCGTGGCGCCTTGCAGGCGGCCCAGCTGCTTTTCCTTGTGTTTGATCAGTTGGCGGTCGAGTTTGTCGGCCAGCAGGTCGATGGCGGCATACATGTCTTCGTGTTCGGCGTTGGCGACCACCTCGCCGCCGGCGATGTGCAGGGTCGCTTCGATCTTCTGCTTGAGCTTCTCGACCTCCATGGTCACCTGCACATTGGTGATCTTGTCGAAATGGCGCTCCAGTCGGCTGAGCTTCTCACCGACATAGTCGCGCAGGGCGTCGGTCACATCCAGTTGATGTCCACTGATGTTGACTTGCATACCGCTTCTCCTTGTTGCCTGGTGTAAGAGACAGGCTATCGGGCCTGCCGCCGTAACACGTTGGCTGGGAGGGCTGGTGCACTGCGGGCCGTAGTTCCCCCGTGCAGGGTATCCGGCGCTCGGTACGGTGGTGCAGAAGCCTTCCGCTCAGGGCCGCTTACATCAGTCGCTTGCGTTCGCTGGACGGCGCGATGCCGAGGGACTCGCGGTACTTGGCGACGGTGCGGCGGGCTACCTGAATGCCCTGTGCTTCCAGTAAACCAGCGATCTTGCTGTCGCTCAACGGCTTTTTCGCGTTTTCCGCGGCCACCAGTTTCTTGATGATGGCGCGGATCGCGGTGGACGAGCATTCGCCGCCCTCGGAGGTGCTGACGTGGCTGGAGAAGAAGTATTTCAGCTCGTAGATGCCGCGCGGGGTGTGCATGAATTTCTGCGTGGTGACCCGCGAGATGGTCGACTCGTGCATGCCCACCGCCTCGGCGATGTCGTGCAGGACCAGCGGCTTCATGGCCTCGTCGCCGTATTCGAGGAAGCCGCGCTGGTGCTCGACGATCTGCGTCGCCACCTTCATCAGCGTCTCGTTGCGGCTCTGCAGGCTCTTGATGAACCAGCGCGCCTCCTGCAGCTGGTTGCGCATGAAGGTGTTGTCGGCGCTGGAGTCGGCGCGTTTGACGAAGCCGGCATACTGCGGGTTGACGCGCAGGCGCGGCACTGCCTCCTGGTTCAGCTCCACCAGCCAGCGCTCGTTGTGCTTGCGCACGATGACGTCGGGCACCACGTACTCGGGCTCGCTGGCCTCGATCTGCGAGCCGGGGCGCGGGTTGAGGCTCTGGATCAGCTCGATGACCTGGCGCAGTTCGTCCTCTTTCAGCTTCATGCGGCGCATCAGCTGGCTGTAGTCGCGGCCGCCGAGCACATCCAGATGCTCGCTGGCCAGGCGCTGCGCCTCGGCCAGCCAGGGCGTGTCGGCGGGTAGCTGGCGCAGTTGCAGGAGCAGGCATTCGCGCAGGTCACGTGCGCCGACGCCGGCGGGCTCGAAGTGCTGGATGCGGTGCAGCACGGCCTCGACTTCGTCGGCCTCGATGTCCAGCTGCGGGTCGAAGGACTCGACGATTTCGTCGATGGATTCCTCCAGGTAACCCTGGTCGTTGATGCAGTCGATGATGGTGACGCCGATCAGCTTGTCGGTGTCGGACATCGGCACCAGGTTGAGCTGCCACAGCAGGTGGCTCTGCAGGCTCTCGCCGGCCGAGGTGCGGGTGGTGAAGTCCCACTCGTCGTCATCGCTGGAGGGCAGGCTGCTGGCGCTGGTCTGGTAGACGTCTTCCCAGGCGGTATCGACCGGCAGCTCGCTGGGGATGCGGTCGTGCCACTCGCCGTCCTCGCCACCCTCGGTGTTGTTCACCGCGACGGTGCTGTCCTGGAAGCTGGAGCTGTCCTGCTGCGCCTGGGTGTTCTGCTCGGCGCCGTCGGCCATGGGGTCGGAGTTGTCGAAATCCTCGCCGTCTTCCTGGCGCTCCAGCATGGGGTTGGATTCCAGGGCTTCCTGGATTTCCTGCTGCAGATCCAGGGTGGAGAGCTGGAGGAGTCGGATGGCCTGTTGCAGCTGCGGAGTCATCGTCAGCTGCTGGCCCATCTTGAGGACTAGCGACGGTTTCATGGTGTGGGGCTGGGTACCTTGTTCACTTGCCGGCGCGCGGCGCCATCCACTGCAGGGCGGCGGGCCGCCCTAGGAAGCAAATTATATGCCTGACCTTGAATGATTCTAGCCCTTTGTGCAAGCCCCGCACTCGGTCGCGCTCAGAGGCGGAACTCGTGGCCCAGATAGACTTCCTTGACCAGCTGGTTGGCCAGGATGGTGTCGGCGTCGCCTTCGGCGATCAGCTGGCCGTCGTTGACGATGTAGGCGGTCTCGCAGATGTCCAGGGTCTCGCGCACGTTGTGATCGGTGATCAGTACGCCGATGCCCTTGGCCTTGAGGTGGTGGATGATCTGCTTGATGTCACCGACCGAGATCGGGTCGACGCCGGCGAAGGGTTCGTCGAGCAGGATGAACTTGGGCTCGGTGGCCAGGGCGCGGGCGATCTCCACCCGGCGTCGTTCGCCGCCGGACAGGCTCATGCCCAGGCTGTCGCGGATATGGCTGATGTGGAATTCCTGCAGCAGCGATTCCAGGGCCTTCTCGCGGGCGGCACGATCGAGGTCCTTGCGGGTCTCGAGGATGGCCATGATGTTGTCGGCCACGGAGAGCTTGCGGAAGATCGAGGCTTCCTGTGGCAGGTAGCCGATACCGGAGCGGGCGCGGCCGTGCATCGGTTGATGGCTGAGGTCGAGGTTGTCGATCAGCACGCGTCCCTGATCGGCCTGGACCAGACCGACGATCATGTAGAAGCAGGTGGTCTTGCCGGCGCCGTTGGGGCCGAGCAGGCCGACGATCTGGCCGCTGTCGATGGACAGGCTGACGTCGCGGACCACCTGGCGGCCCTTGTAGGCTTTGGCCAGGTGCTGGGCTTTGAGGGTCGCCATTACTGTTGCCCCTGCTCGCCGTTCTTCTTGCGTGGTTGCAGGATCATGTCGATGCGCGGGCGCGGCACCGAGACGTTGCTGCCCGTGGCGCGGCCGGCGTTGACGATCTGGCGCTGGGTGTCATAGACGATCTTCTCGCCTTCGAAGACGTTGCCCTGCTGGATCACCTTGGCCTGGTCGATCAGCACGATGCGCTCGTTGGTCGCGTAGTACTGGATGGTCAGGCCGTAGGCCTTGACGATTTCCTTGTCCTCGGCGGGCTTCTGCTCGTAGTAGGCGGGTTTGCCCACCGAGGTGAAGACTTCGATCTCGCCGTTGGCATCCTGGGTGATGGTCACGGTGTCGCCGGTGATCTTCAGGGTGCCCTGGGTGATCACCACGCCGCCGCGGTACACCGCCACGCCTTGTTTGTCGTCCAGTTCTGCGCTGTCCGCCTGTACCCGGATCGGTTGCTCGCGGTCACTGGGCAGGGCCCAGGCGCTGGCGCTTCCGAGCGCGGCGCCCAGGCTGAGCAGTAGGGGGAAGGTTTTAACGAACCTCATGCTGGCCTCTTACGTTGGACAGCAAGTTGATCTTGCCGTCGTTCATGTACGCTTTCATTCCCTGTGCCGTGGTCACCCCATTGGCGGCCTCGATTCTAACGGCTTGCTGGGTCTGCGCATATTCCTCGTCTGGGAATACGGTGACCCGGCTGCTGGTAATCACGGTGGGGCGGTTCTTGGCGTCGGTGCGGGCGATGCGCACGTTGTCGATCAGTTCGACCTGCTTGCCCTCGGGGGCGACCTCGCCCTTGTCGCTGCGCACGTGCCAGGGGTAGTCGGTGCCGCGGTACAGCTGCAGGTCGGGCTTGTCCACCAGGGTGATGTCGCTGGCCCTGATGTGCTCGAGCTTGGCGGCGGTCATCTCGTAGTGCAGTTTGCCGTCATCCTGGAACTGCTGGGTGCTGGCGCCTATCACGTAGAAGTCGATGGCGCTGTCGGTCTCCGCTGCCCGGCGTTCCATGAAGCTTTCCGGGCGGATGTTCCAGTAGCCGAGTGCGCCGATCAGGGCGACGGCCAGCAGGCCGATCAGGTAGTTGCGCAGTTTGCCGTTCATGGAAAGGTCCTAGAGGTAGGCGGCCTGGGCGGCTTCCAGCGTGCCCTGGGCTTGCATGATCAGCTCGCAGAACTCGCGCGCGGCGCCTTCGCCGCCGCGGGCGCGGGTCACGCCGTGGGCGTGCTGGCGGACGAAGCCGTCGGCGCTGGCCACGGCCATGCCCAGGCCGACACGGCGAATCACCGGCAGGTCGGGCAGGTCGTCGCCCAGATAGGCGACCTGGTCGTAGGCCAGGCCCAGTTCGCCGAGCAGTTCGTTCAGAACGACAAGCTTGTCCTCGCGGCCCTGGTACAGGTGCTGGATGCCCAGGTTCTGCGCGCGGCGCTCGACCACCGGAGTCTTGCGCCCGCTGATGATGGCGGTGCGCACCCCGGAGTTGATCAGCATCTTGATGCCGTGGCCGTCCAGGGTGTTGAAGGTCTTGAATTCACTGCCGTCCGTGAGGAAGTACAGGCGGCCGTCGGTGAGTACGCCGTCGACGTCGAAGATGGCCAGTTTGATGGCCTTGGCGCGTTGCAGCAGGTCGGTGGTCATTTACATCACTCCGGCGCGCAGCAGGTCGTGCATGTTGAGGGCGCCGATCGGGCGGTCGTCGCCGTCGACGACGGTCAGGGCGTTGATCTTGTGATCCTCCATGATCTTAAGAGCCTCGGCCGCGAGCATCTCGGCGCGGGCGGTCTTGCCGTGGATGGTCATCACCTGGTCGATGCTGGCCTCGCGCACGTCGATGCCCTTGTCCAGGGTGCGGCGCAGGTCGCCGTCGGTGAAGATGCCGGCCAGCTTGCCGTCGGCCTCGACGATCACGGTCATGCCCAGGCCCTTGCGGGTCATCTCCAGCAGCGCCTCGCGTAGCGGGGTGCCGCGCTTGACCAGGGGCAGGCGCTCGCCGGCGTGCATCACGTTCTCCACCTTGAGCAGCAGGCGTCGGCCGAGGGCGCCACCCGGGTGGGAGAAGGCAAAGTCCTCGGCAGTGAAGCCGCGCGCCTCCAGCAGGGCGATGGCCAGGGCGTCGCCGAGCACCAGGGATACGGTGGTGGACGAGGTCGGTGCCAGGTTCAGCGGGCAGGCTTCCTGGGCGACGCGGGCATCCAGGTTGACTTCGGCGGCCTTGGCCAGCGGCGATTCGGGGTTGCCGGTCATGCTGATCAACTGGATGCCGAGGCGCTTGATCAGCGGCAGCAGGGTGACGATCTCGGCGGTGGAGCCGGAGTTGGACAGGGCCAGCACCACGTCGTCCTTGGTGATCATGCCCATGTCGCCATGGCTGGCTTCGGCCGGGTGGACGAAGAACGCCGGGGTACCGGTGCTGGCCAGGGTGGCGGCGATCTTGTTGCCGATATGTCCTGACTTGCCCATGCCCACCACCACCACGCGGCCCTTGCAGGCCAGAATCATCTCGCAGGCGCGGAGGAAATCGGCGTCGATGCGGTTCAGCAGGCTCCCCACGGCTTCGGCTTCGAGGCGAATGGTGCGCTGTGCGGACTGGATCAGGTCGCTGGTCTGGCTCATGGCGAAAGATGCGATGCTCGACATAAAAAGAGAGGAAGTATAACGACAAAGCGGCTCGGGCTCACCTCTGTGGGTGCGGGGATGACGCCAGTTGTGAGCAATTGTTGTGAAAAGGTTACGGTGTCTTGGGCTGCAAGCCCCGCCAATGCTATATTCCGCGCCCTGTTCGGCCTGACCGCGGGGCGAAGTGCCCCTGCCGCAGGAGCCTGCGTCTGTCCATGGAGAAGGGCCGCATCACAAGGAGTTTGGATGAGCGCCGAGAATGCCTATGCCGTCGAATTGAAGGGGCTGACCTTCAAGCGTGGCGCGCGCAACATCTTCGATAATGTCGACATTCGCATCCCGCGCGGCAAGGTCACCGGCATCATGGGGCCGTCCGGCTGCGGCAAGACCACCCTGCTGCGCCTGATCGCCGCCCAGCTCAAGCCGTCCGGCGGCGAAGTCTGGGTCAACGGGCAGAACCTGCCGAGCCTGTCGCGTAGCGAGCTGTTCGACATGCGCAAGCAGTTCGGCGTGCTGTTCCAGAGCGGCGCGCTGTTCACCGATCTCGACGTGTTCGAGAACGTGGCCTTTCCGCTGCGCGTACATACCCGTCTGCCCGACGAGATGATCCGCGACATCGTGCTGATGAAGTTGCAGGCCGTGGGCCTGCGCGGGGCCGTGGAATTGATGCCGGACGAGCTGTCCGGCGGCATGAAGCGCCGCGTGGCACTGGCCCGGGCGATCGCCCTGGATCCGCAGATCCTGATGTACGACGAACCGTTCGTCGGCCAGGACCCCATCGCCATGGGTGTGCTGGTGCGCCTGATCCGCCTCCTCAACGACGCGCTCGGCATCACCAGCATCGTGGTCTCCCACGACCTGGCCGAGACCGCCAGCATCGCCGACTACCTCTATGTGGTGGGCGATGGCCAGGTACTGGGCCAGGGTACTCCGGACGAACTGATGCACTCGGACAATCCGCGCATCCAGCAATTCATGCAGGGCATCCCGGACGGCCCGGTGCCCTTCCACTATCCGGCGCCGGATTACCTCGACGATCTGCTGGGAGCGCGCTGATGCGTAGGAAGTCCACTCTCGAACGCATCGCCCTGCTGGGGCGCGCCGGTATCGACGTGGTGCAGGCCATGGGTCGCTCGACCCTGTTCCTGCTCAGCTCGCTGTTCGGCCGCAGCGGCCTGCGCAATGGCGGCCAGCTGCTGATTCGCCAGCTGTATTCGGTGGGCGTGCTGTCGCTGCCGATCATCGTGGTGGCCGGCCTGTTCATCGGCATGGTGCTGGCCCTGCAGGGCTACAACATCCTCACCAGCTACGGTTCCGAGCAGGCGGTGGGGCAGATGGTCGCCCTGACCCTGCTGCGCGAGCTGGGGCCAGTGGTCACCGGCCTGCTGTTCGCCGGGCGCGCCGGCTCGGCGCTGACTGCCGAGATCGGCAACATGAAGTCCACCGAGCAGCTGTCCAGCCTGGAAATGATCGGTGTCGACCCGCTCAAATACATCATCGCCCCGCGCCTGTGGGCCGGCTTCATCTCCATGCCGCTGCTCGCCGCCATCTTCAGCGTGGTCGGCATCTGGGGCGGGGCCATGGTGGCCGTCGACTGGCTGGGGGTGTACGAAGGCTCGTTCTGGGCCAACATGCAGAACAGCGTGGAATTTCGCGAGGACGTGCTCAACGGCGTGATCAAGAGCATCGTCTTCGCCTTCGTGGTGACCTGGATCGCCGTGTTCCAGGGCTATGACTGCGAGCCGACCTCGGAAGGCATCAGTCGCGCCACCACCAAGACCGTGGTTTATGCCTCCCTGGCCGTGCTCGGCCTCGACTTTATTCTGACCGCCCTGATGTTTGGAGATCTCTGATGCAAAGCCGCTCCCTGGAAATCGGCGTCGGCCTGTTCCTGCTGGCCGGACTGCTGGCGCTGCTGCTGCTCGCCCTGCGGGTCAGCGGCCTCTCGGCTGCCAGCTCGGGCGATACTTACAAGCTGTATGCGAACTTCGACAATATTGCCGGTCTTACCGTCAGGGCCAAGGTGACCATGGCCGGGGTGACGATCGGCAAGGTCACCGCCATCGATCTGGATCGTGACAGCTACACCGGTCGCGTGACCATGGAGATCGAGAAGCGGGTGGACAACCTGCCGCTGGACTCCACCGCCTCGATCCTCACCGCCGGCCTGCTGGGCGAGAAGTACATCGGCATCAGCGTCGGTGGCGAGGAAGAGCTGCTGGCAGACGGCAGCACCATCCACGACACCCAGTCGGCCCTGGTGCTGGAAGACCTGATCGGCAAGTTCCTGATGAACTCGGTAAACAAGGAAAGCAAATGAGCCTGTTCCATACCCTGCGTCGCGGCCTGTTGATTGCGCTGGCGAGTTTGCCGCTGCTGGCGGTCGCCACGCCCAGTGCGCATGAGGTGGTGAAGAGCACCACCGACCAGTTGCTCGGTGACCTCAAGGCCAACAAGGCTGCCTACCAGCAGAACCCGCAGTCCTTCTACGACACCCTGGAGCGCATCCTCGGTCCGGTGGTGGACAGCGAGGGCATCTCGCGCAGCATCATGACCGTGAAATATTCGCGCGGTGCCAGCGATGCCCAGCTCAAGCGCTTCGAGGAAAACTTCAAGCGCAGCCTGATGCAGTTCTACGGCAATGCCCTGCTGGAGTACGACAACCAGGGCATCCGCGTGCTGCCGGCCAAGACCGAGGGCGCCGAGCGTGCCAGCGTCGGCATGGAAGTGACCGACAACAAGGGCGTCGTCTACCCGGTGTCCTACACCATGGTGCAGCTGGACGGGCAGTGGAAGCTGCGCAACGTGATCATCAACGGCATCAACGTCGGCAAGCTGTTCCGCGACCAGTTCGCCGACAGCATGCAGCGCAACGGCAATGACTTGGACAAGACCATCGATGGCTGGGCCGAAGTGGTGGCCAAGGCCAAGGACAGCGCCGAAGGTCAGCAGGCGAGCGGCCAATGACGGATGGCGCCATTCGGGTCGGCCCGGCCGGCGAGCTGCTGCTCAGTGGCGTGCTCGACCATCGTAGCGGCCCGCCGCTGCGCGAGGCCGGGCGCAAGCTGATCCAGGACGCTGCCGGCAGCAGCCTGGTGCTGGATTGCGCGGGGGTGGAGAAGTCCAGCAGTGTCGGCCTGTCGCTGCTGCTGGCCTTCATGCGCGACGCCCGGGCGGCCGGCAAGGGCCTGGTCCTGCGCGGGCTGCCGCAGGACATGCGCGAGATCGCCAAGGTCTCCGGCCTGCACGAGCTGCTCGAAGCCCGGGCCTGAGCCCGCGCCGAGCCCTCCGTCCTGCCGGGCTTCGCAGGCGGGGGGCTTTTTTGTATGATTGCCGGCCCGCGAGCCCTGGCCCGCCATTGAATCCTATTAGCGCCGATCGAGGTTGAGCATGCAGGCCGTAGAAGTTAAGAACCTCCTGGAGGCCAAGCTGCCCAACACCCGCGTCGAGGTGGAGGGCGAAGGCTGCAACTTCCAGCTGAACCTGATCAGCGACGAGCTGGCCGCGCTCAGCCCGGTCAAGCGCCAGCAACAGATCTATGCCCACCTCAACGCCTGGATCGCCGATGGCAGCATCCACGCCGTGACCATGAAATTCTTCAGCCAGGCCGCCTGGGCCGAGCGTTCCTGAGCCTGCGGGCAGCGAGATTGCGAATGGACAAACTGATCATTACCGGCGGCGTGCGCCTCGATGGCGAAATCCGCATTTCCGGCGCGAAGAACTCGGCCCTGCCGATTCTCGCCGCCACCCTGCTGGCCGATACCCCGGTCACCGTGTGCAACCTGCCGCACCTGCACGACATCACCACCATGATCGAACTGTTCGGCCGCATGGGCGTGCAGCCGATCATCGACGAGAAGCTCTCCGTCGAAGTGGATGCCAGCACCATCAAGACCCTGGTCGCGCCCTACGAGTTGGTCAAGACCATGCGCGCCTCGATCCTGGTGCTCGGCCCCATGGTCGCGCGTTTCGGCGAGGCCGAGGTTGCGCTGCCCGGCGGTTGCGCCATCGGTTCGCGCCCGGTCGACCTGCACATCCGCGGTCTCGAGGCGATGGGCGCCAAGATCGACGTCGAAGGTGGCTACATCAAGGCCAAGGCACCGGAAGGCGGCCTGCGCGGCGCGCACTTCTTCTTCGATATCGTCAGCGTGACCGGTACCGAGAACATCATGATGGCCGCGGCCCTGGCCAAGGGCCGCACCGTACTGGAAAACGCCGCGCGCGAGCCGGAAGTGGTCGACCTGGCCAACTTCATCAACGCCATGGGCGGCAAGGTCAGTGGCGCCGGCACCGATACCATCGTCATCGACGGCGTCGAGCGCCTCGGTGGTGGTCGCTACAGCGTGATGCCCGACCGCATCGAGACCGGCACCTACCTGGTGGCCGCGGCTGCCACCGGCGGCCGGGTCAAGCTGAAGGACACCGACCCGACCATCCTCGAGGCCGTGCTGGCCAAGTTGCAGGAGGCCGGCGCCGAGATCACCACCGGTCCGGACTGGATCGAGCTGGACATGAAGGGCAAGCGGCCGAAAGCCGTCAACGTGCGCACCGCGCCGTACCCGGCCTTCCCGACCGACATGCAGGCCCAGTTCATCTCCCTCAACGCCATCGCCGAGGGCACCGGCACCGTCATCGAGACGGTGTTCGAGAACCGCTTCATGCACGTCTACGAGATGAACCGTATGGGCGCGCAGATCCTGGTCGAAGGCAACACCGCCATCGTCACCGGCGTACCGGCGCTCAAGGGCGCCCCGGTGATGGCCACCGACCTGCGTGCCTCCGCCAGCCTGGTGATTGCCGCGCTGGTGGCCGAAGGCGAGACCCTGATCGACCGCATCTACCACATCGACCGTGGCTACGAGTGCATCGAGGAGAAGCTCCAGCTGCTCGGCGCCAAGATCCGCCGCGTGCCGGGCTAGTAGGGGCATCGCATGCTGACCATCGCGCTGTCCAAGGGCCGCATCCTCGACGACACCCTGCCGCTGCTCGCCGCAGCCGGCATCGAGCCGACCGAGAATCCGGAGAAGAGCCGCAAGCTGATCATCCCCACCACCCAGGATGACGTGCAGCTGCTGATCGTGCGCGCCACCGACGTGCCGACCTATGTCGAGCATGGCGCCGCCGACCTCGGCGTTGCCGGCAAGGACGTGCTGATGGAGTACGGCGGCCAGGGCCTGTACGAGCCGCTGGACCTGCAGATCGCCAACTGCAAGCTGATGACTGCCGGCAAGGTCGGCGCGCCGGAGCCCAAGGGCCGCCTGCGCGTGGCCACCAAGTTCGTCAACGTAGCCAAGCGCTATTACGCCGAGCAGGGCCGTCAGGTCGATATCATCAAGCTGTACGGCTCCATGGAGCTGGCGCCGCTGGTCGGCCTGGCCGACAAGATCATCGACGTGGTCGACACCGGCAACACCCTGCGCGCCAATGGCCTGGAGCCCCAGGAGCTGATCGCCCACATCAGTTCGCGGCTGATCGTCAACAAGGCCTCGATGAAGATGCAGCACGGTCGCATCCAGGCGCTGATCGATACCCTGCGGGGCGCCGTCGAGGCGCGACACCGCAGCTGATACCACCTCGATGCGGTGTTACGCCGCATCTGCCTATCCGTGTCATAGCCAGAATTCTCAGGTGCCCGCGCGGAGCGGCTGGTACTCTACGGGCGCCTGAGCAATAGCCAAACATGAGGCCCGCTATGACCGCTCCCGTTGCCATCCGCCGACTCGATGCCGCTGACCAGGACTTCGCCAGGCACCTGGATCATCTGCTGAGCTGGGAAAGCGTGTCCGACGACGCGGTCAACCAGCGCGTGCTGGACATCATCCAGGCCGTGCGCGAGCGCGGCGACGCCGCCGTGGTGGAGTTCACCCAGCGTTTCGACGGCGTCGAGGCGCAGTCCATGGCCGAGCTGATCCTGCCGCGCGCGCGCCTGGAACTGGCCCTGACCCGCATCAGCGCCGAGCAGCGCAGTGCCCTGGAAAAGGCCGCCGAGCGCGTGCGCCTGTACCACGAGCGGCAGAAGCAGGATTCCTGGAGCTACACCGAGGCCGACGGCACCGTGCTGGGGCAGAAGGTCACCCCGCTGGACCGCGCCGGCCTCTACGTGCCGGGCGGTAAGGCCTCGTACCCCTCGTCGGTGCTGATGAACGCCATCCCGGCCAAGGTCGCCGGCGTGCCGGAAGTGGTGATGGTGGTGCCGACCCCGCGTGGCGAGGTCAACGAGATCGTCCTCGCCGCCGCCTGCATCGCTGGCGTCGACCGCGTGTTCACCATCGGCGGCGCCCAGGCCGTGGCCGCGCTGGCCTATGGCACCGAGAGCGTGCCGCCGGTCGATAAAATCGTCGGGCCCGGCAATATCTACGTGGCCACCGCCAAGCGCCATGTGTTCGGCAAGGTCGGCATCGACATGATCGCCGGGCCGTCGGAAATCCTGGTGGTCTGCGACGGCCAGACCGATCCGGACTGGATCGCCATGGACCTGTTCTCCCAGGCCGAGCACGACGAGGACGCCCAGGCCATCCTGGTCAGCCCGGACGCCGCCTTCCTCGACCGCGTGGCCGAGAGCATCGCCCGGCTGCTGCCGACCCTGGAGCGCGAGTCCATCGCCCGCACCTCCATGGAAGGCCGCGGCGCGCTGATCCAGGTCGCCGACATGGCCCAGGCCATCGAAGTGGCCAACCGTATCGCCCCGGAGCACCTGGAGCTGTCGGTGGCCAACCCCGAGCAGTACCTGCCGCAGATCCGCCACGCCGGCGCCATCTTCATGGGGCGCTATACGGCCGAGGCCCTGGGCGACTACTGCGCCGGCCCCAACCACGTGCTGCCGACCTCCGGCACCGCGCGCTTCTCCTCGCCGCTGGGCGTGTATGACTTCCAGAAGCGCTCGTCGATCATCCACTGCTCGGCCGAAGGCGCCTCCGAGCTGGGCAAGGTCGCCTCGGTGCTGGCCCGTGGCGAGTCGCTGACCGCCCACGCGCGCAGCGCCGAGTACCGCATCAAGAACTGAATTTCGCAGGCGCGCCGTGCGCGCCTCACTCAAGAATCGAACCGATTACGAGGAGAGAAGGGCAGATGAGCAAGTTCTGGAGCCCCTTCGTCAAGGACCTGGTGCCCTACGTGCCGGGCGAGCAGCCCAAGCTGGCCAAGCTGGTCAAGCTCAACACCAACGAGAACCCATACGGCCCGTCGCCCAAGGCGATCGCCGCCATGCAGGCCGAGCTGGGCGACAGCCTGCGCCTGTACCCGGACCCCAACAGCGATCGCCTCAAGCAGGCGGTAGCCGACTACTACGGGGTGAGCAGCGCCCAGGTATTCGTCGGCAACGGCTCCGACGAGGTGCTGGCGCATGCCTTCCACGGTCTGTTCCAGCATGGCAAGCCGCTGCTATTTCCGGACGTGACCTACAGCTTCTACCCGGTCTACTGCGGCCTGTACGGCATCCCCTACGAGGCGCTGGCGCTGGACGAGCAGTTCCAGATCCGCGTCGAGGACTACGCGCGGCCCAATGGCGGCATCATCTTTCCCAATCCCAACGCGCCGACCGGCTGCCTGCTGGCGCTGGAGGCCATCGAACAGATGCTCAAGGCCAGCCCGGACAGCGTGGTGGTGGTGGACGAGGCCTACGTCGACTTCGGCGGCGAGACGGCGATCAAGCTGGTCGATCGCTACCCGAACCTGCTGGTGACCCAGACCCTGTCCAAGTCGCGCTCGCTGGCCGGGCTGCGGGTCGGCATCGCGGTCGGTCATCCGGACCTGATCGAGGCGCTGGAGCGGATCAAGAACAGCTTCAACTCCTACCCGCTGGACCGCATGGCCATCGCCGGCGCGGCGGCGGCCTTCGAGGACGAGGACTACTTCCGCGCAACCTGCCAGAAGGTGATCGACAGCCGCGAGGCGGTGGTCGCCGGCCTGCAGCGCCTGGGTTTCGAGGTGCTGCCCTCGGCGGCCAACTTCGTCTTCGCCCGCCACCCGCAGAAGGATGCGGCGACCCTGGCCGCCGGTCTGCGCGAGCAGGGCGTGATCGTGCGCCACTTCAAGCAGGCGCGCATCGCCCAGTTCCTGCGCATCACCATCGGCACCACCGAGCAGAACCAGGCGTTGCTCGACGCCCTCGGGCCGCTGGTCTGAGCCCATGAAAAAGGCGCCCGCGGGCGCCTTTTTCATTTCACTGCTGCACTTCGGCCGGTGGCCTGACACCGATCTCGGCGGTCAGCTCCAGGGGTTCGCCGCCACGCAGCACCTCGATGGTGATCTTCTCGCCGGGTTGGGTGCGCGCCACCTGGTTCATCGAGCGGCGGCCGTCCACCGCCTCCTCGCCGGCAATACGCAGGATCAGGTCGCCGGGCTGCAGGCCGGCCAGCTGCGCCGGGCCGCCGCGGTAGATGCCGGCCACCAGGATGCCGGCGCGCCCCTGCAGGCCGAAGGACTCGGCCAGCTCCGGGGTCAGCGGCTGCACCTCGATGCCCAGCCAGCCACGAATCACCTGACCGTGCTCGATGATCGCCTTCATCACTTCGCGGGCCAGCTTGACCGGGATGGCGAAGCCGATGCCCTGGGAACCGCCGGACTTGGAGAAGATCGCCGTGTTGATGCCGATCAGGTTGCCGTGGGCGTCGACCAGGGCACCCCCGGAGTTGCCCGGGTTGATTGCCGCGTCGGTCTGGATGAAGTCCTCGTAGGTGTTCAGGCCCAGCTGGTTGCGCCCGGTGGCGCTGATGATGCCCATGGTCACGGTCTGGCCGACGCCGAAGGGGTTGCCGATGGCCAGGGTGACGTCGCCGATCTTGATCTGGTCGGAGCGTCCGAGGGTGATGGCGGGCAGGTTCTTCAGGTCGATCTTGAGCACCGCCAGGTCGGTTTCCGGGTCGCTGCCGATGATCCGCGCCAGGGTCTCGCGGCCGTCCTTGAGCGCCACCACGATCTGGTCGGCGCCGGCCACCACGTGGTTGTTGGTCAGCAGATAGCCTTCGGCGCTCATGATCACCGCCGAGCCCAGGCTCGACTCCATGCGCCGCTGCCGGGGCAGGCTGTCGCCGAAGAAACGGCGGAACACCGGGTCTTCCAGTAGCGGGTGGGTCGACTTGCTGACCACCTTGGTGGTGTACAGGTTGGCCACCGCCGGTGCCGCGCGGCTCACCGCATCGGCATAGGACACCGGGCCCTCCTGGGCGATGCCGTATTGCGGCGCCTGCTGCAGGTGCACCTCGTTGGCGGGCAGGCCGACCCATTGCGGGTAGCGCTGGATCAGCAGCAGTGCCAGCAGCAGGCCGGCCAGCAGGGGCCAGCCAAGGAAGCGCAGGGCCTTGAGCATCGGGGGTAATCCTGAGGGTTGTCGGGGCGGACCGCGCCCCTTAAGGTGGCGGCATTATAGAGGGGCGCCGCTGCGGATAGCAGTGCCTGCAACAGCTTGTGAGGAATAACCATGGCCATCGCCCTGCGTACCCTGGTCGAAGAGGCCGACCGCTACCTGAATGCCCAGCGCATCGCCGACTACTGCCCCAACGGCCTGCAGGTCGAGGGCCGCCCGCAGGTGCGGCGCATCGTCAGCGGCGTCACCGCCAGCCAGGCGTTGCTGGATGCCGCGGTGGAGGCCGAGGCCGACGTGGTGCTGGTGCACCACGGCTACTTCTGGAAAGGCGAGGACGCCTGCATCACCGGCATGAAGCGCCGCCGCCTGCAGACCCTGCTGGGAAACGACATCAGCCTGCTGGCCTATCACCTGCCGCTGGACCTGCACCCGGAAGTCGGCAACAACGTGCAGCTGGCGCGCCAGCTGGACATCACGGTCGAGGGGCCGCTCGATCCGGACAATCCCAAGGTGGTCGGCCTGCTCGGCTCGCTGGCCGAGCCCATGAGCGCCCGCGACTTCGCCCGCCGGGTGCAGGAAGTGCTGGGGCGCGAGCCGCTGCTGGTGGAAGGCCAGGGCATGGTGCGCCGGGTCGGCTGGTGCACCGGCGGTGGCCAGGGTTATATCGACCAGGCCATCGCCGCCGGGGTCGATCTGTTCCTCACCGGCGAAGCCTCCGAACAGACCTTCCACAGCGCCCGCGAGAACGGTGTCGGCTTCATCGCCGCCGGCCATCACGCCACCGAGCGCTATGGCGTACAGGCCCTGGGCGATTACCTGGCGCGGCGCTTCGCCATCGAGCATCTGTTCATCGACTGCCCCAACCCGGTCTGAACTAGCGGACATATGCCTAGATCGTTTCGATCTAACAGCCTGTCTCAATAGAAGAGAGCGCTGTGCTAGAGTGCGCGCTCGTCCACGGCCCGCGGCCGTCCATCCCTGATCGTGATTAGCCATGCTCGACAAACTGACGCACCTGAAACAGCTCGAGGCGGAAAGCATCCACATCATCCGTGAAGTGGCCGCCGAGTTCGACAACCCGGTGATGCTGTACTCCATCGGTAAAGATTCCGCCGTGATGCTGCACCTCGCGCGCAAGGCCTTCTTCCCCGGCAAGCTGCCGTTCCCGGTGCTGCACGTCGATACCCGCTGGAAGTTCCAGGAGATGTATCGCTTCCGCGAGAAGATGGTCAGTGACTACGGTCTGGACCTGCTCACCCACATCAACCCCGATGGCGTGGCGCAGGACATGAACCCCTTCACCTACGGCAGTGCCAAGCACACCGACGTGATGAAGACCGAGGGCCTCAAGCAGGCGCTGGACAAGTACGGCTTCGACGCCGCCTTCGGTGGCGCGCGCCGCGACGAAGAGAAATCCCGCGCCAAGGAGCGCGTGTATTCCTTCCGCGACAGCAAGCACCGCTGGGACCCGAAGAACCAGCGTCCCGAGCTGTGGAACGTGTACAACGGCAAGGTCAAGAAGGGCGAGTCGATCCGCGTGTTCCCGCTGTCCAACTGGACCGAGCTGGACATCTGGCAGTACATCTACCTGGAGCAGATCCCGATCGTGCCGCTGTACTTCGCCGCCGAGCGCGAAGTGATCGAGATGAACGGCGCGCTGATCATGATCGACGACGAGCGCATCCTGCAGTACCTGACGCCCGAGCAGAAGGCCAGCATCACCAAGAAGATGGTGCGCTTCCGCACCCTCGGCTGCTACCCGCTGACCGGCGCCGTGGAGTCCACCGCCACCACGCTGCCGGAAATCATCCAGGAAATGCTCCTGACCCGTACTTCCGAGCGCCAGGGCCGCGTGATCGACCACGACCAGGCCGGCTCGATGGAAGAAAAGAAACGTCAGGGCTACTTCTAAGGATTCTGCATCATGAGCCATCAATCCGATCTGATCAGCCAGGACATCCTCGCCTACCTGGCCCAGCACGAACGCAAGGAACTGCTGCGCTTCCTCACCTGCGGCAACGTCGACGACGGCAAGAGCACCCTGATCGGGCGCCTGCTGCACGACTCCAAGATGATCTACGAAGACCATCTGGAAGCCATCACCAAGGACTCCAAGAAGGTCGGCACCACCGGTGACGACGTCGACCTGGCGCTGCTGGTGGACGGCCTGCAGGCCGAGCGCGAGCAGGGCATCACCATCGATGTGGCCTACCGCTACTTCTCGACCGCCAAGCGCAAGTTCATCATCGCCGACACCCCCGGCCATGAGCAGTACACCCGCAACATGGCCACCGGCGCCTCGACCTGCGACCTGGCCATCATCCTGATCGACGCCCGCTACGGCGTGCAGACCCAGACCAAGCGCCACAGCTTTATCGCTTCCTTGCTCGGGATTAAGCACATCGTCGTGGCCATCAACAAGATGGACCTCAAGGGCTTCGACCAGGGCGTGTTCGAGCAGATCAAGGCCGACTACCTGGCCTTCGCTGACAAGATCAACCTCAAGCCCAGCTCGCTGCACTTCGTGCCGATGTCGGCGCTCAAGGGCGACAACGTGGTCAACCGTTCCGAGCGCTCGCCCTGGTACGACGGCCAGTCGCTGATGGAAATCCTCGAAAGCGTGGAGATTGCCGGCGACCGCAACCTCAACGACATGCGCTTCCCGGTGCAGTACGTCAATCGCCCGAACCTGAACTTCCGCGGCTTCGCCGGCACCCTGGCCAGCGGCGTGGTGCACAAGGGCGACGAAGTGATCGCCCTGCCGTCGGGCAAGGGCAGCAAGATCAAGTCCATCGTCACCTTCGAGGGCGAGCTGGAACAGGCCGGCCCGGGCCAGGCCATCACCCTGACCCTGGAAGACGAGATCGACGTGTCGCGCGGCGACATGCTGGTGCATGCCGACAACCGTCCGCAGGTCACCGACAGCTTCGACGCCATGCTGGTGTGGATGGCCGAGGAGCCGATGCTGCCGGGCAAGAAATACGACATCAAGCGCGCCACCAGCTACGTGCCGGGCTCGATCCCGAGCATCGTCCACCGCGTCGACGTCAATACCCTGGAGCGGGGGCCGGCCAGCAGCCTGCAGCTGAACGAGATCGGCCGGGTCAAGGTGGCCCTGGATGCGCCCATCGCCCTCGACGGCTACGAGCACAACCGCACCACTGGCGCCTTCATCGTCATCGACCGCCTGACCAACGGCACCGTCGGTGCCGGCATGATCATCGCCGATCCGGTCGGCGCCCAGGGCGGCGGTCACCACGGCAAGTTGGCCCACGTGTCCACCGAGGAGCGTGCCGCGCGCTTCGGCCAGCAGCCGGCCACCGTGCTGTTCTCGGGCCTGTCCGGCGCCGGCAAGAGCACCCTGGCCTATGCCGTGGAGCGCAAGCTGTTCGACATGGGCCGTGCCGTCTATGTGCTGGATGGCCAGAACCTGCGCCACGACCTGAACAAGGGCCTGCCGCAGGACCGTGCCGGGCGTGCCGAGAACTGGCGGCGTGCCGCCCAGGTGGCCAAGCAGTTCAATGAGGCCGGCCTGCTGACCCTTGCCGCCTTCGTCGCCCCGGATGCCGAGGGCCGCGAACAGGCCAAGGCCATCGTCGGCGCCGAGCGCCTGCTCACCGTCTATGTGCAGGCCTCGCCGGCCGTGTGCCGCGAGCGCGACCCCCAGGGCCTGTATGCCGCCGGTGGCGACAACATCCCGGGCGAGTCCTTCGCCTACGACGTGCCGCTGGATGCCGATCTGGTCATCGACACCCAGGCCATGTCGGTGGAGGAGGGCGTCAAGCAGGTGCTGGATCTGCTGCGTAGCCGCGGCGCGATCTAAACCCGCCGGACCGACAAGCCCCGCCATGCGGGGCTTTTTTGTGCGCGGTCGCAGGCGGCGCATGAGCTATCGCCGCCCATAAAAAAGCCCCGCCAGTGCGGGGCTTGTGTACGGCTGTCGATCAGCGCTTGAGGCCGAAGCTCTCGTCCAGGGTGCCGGGAGCGTCCGGCTCCTTGGGCGCGTAGTCCTTGGGCGCCTCGGTGCTCTTCGGCGGGGTCAGGCGCTCGCGCGGGGCTTTCACGTCCTCGGTGTTCAGCGCGGCCAGCAGGCGCTGGCGGGTCAGTTCGTCGGCGGCCAGGCGATTGGCGCCCTCGGACAGGTGTTCCTGCACTTCCTGGTAGCTCTGGGTCAGGCGCTTGACCAGGCTGGCGGTGGTATTGAAGTGGGTCACCACCTCGTTCTGGTAGCTGTCGAAGCGCTGCTGCAGCTCGTCCAGCTGGCGCTGGGTGCGGCTGGGTGCGGCATTGGGCAGCAGGCGCGCGGCCAGGAAGCCGATGGCCACGCCGGCGAGCAGGGCGATGGCGGGCAGCAGCCAGGGGGTGAGCGATTGTTCCACGAGTCCTTCCTCTGAAAGCGGCTTTGTTTTACGGTAGCGGCTCTCGCCGGCGCTGTATACCGCGGCAAAGCCCTGTTGTGCGATGTGCCTAACCAAGACGTGTCGACCCCGCCCGGGGTCACGGAGTTCCCGCTGTTGATCCGCGAAACCCCTCTTGCCATCGACGGCCCCTGCGGCCCGCTCGAGGCCCTCTGCTGTGAAGTGCCGGACGCCCGTGGCGTCGCCCTGATCTGCCATCCCAACCCGGTGCAGGGGGGCACCATGCTCAACAAGGTGGTCTCCACCCTGCAGCGCGCCGTGCGCGACATGGGCTACCACACCCTGCGCTTCAACTACCGCGGTGTCGGCGCCAGTGCCGGCAGCCATGACATGGGCAGCGGCGAAGTCGACGATGCCGAGGCCGTGGCGCACTGGCTGCGCGGGCAATACCCCGGGCTGCCGCTGACCCTGCTCGGTTTCTCCTTCGGTGGCTTCGTCGCCGGTGCCCTGGCCGGGCGCCTGGAAGACCAGGGTGTGGCCATTGCCAGGCTGTTCATGGTGGCACCGGCCGTGCATCGCCTGCAGGCGCCCGAACATCTGCCGCAGGGCGGCGAGCTGGTGGTGATCCAACCCGACCAGGATGAAGTCATCGCCCCCGAGGACGTCTATGCCTGGTCCGCGGGGCTGGCGCGTGCCCATGAGCTGCTGAAAGTGGCAGAATGCGGCCACTTTTTTCACGGCAAGTTGCCCGAGCTGAAAGACCTGGTGCAGCCCCGTATCCAATAAGTTGAAGCGAATACCCAGATGACCACCCGTATCCTCACCGGTATCACCACCACCGGCACCCCGCACCTGGGCAACTACGCCGGCGCCATCCGCCCGGCCATAGTCGCCAGCCGCGCCGCCGACGCCGATTCCTTCTATTTCCTCGCCGACTACCACGCGCTGATCAAGTGCGACGACCCGGCGCGCATCCAGCGCTCGCGCCTGGAGATCGCCGCCACCTGGCTGGCGCTGGGCCTGGATACCGACAAGGCGACCTTCTATCGCCAGTCCGATATCCCCGAGATCCCCGAGCTGTGCTGGCTGCTCACCTGCGTCGCCGGCAAGGGCCTGCTCAACCGCGCCCATGCCTACAAGGCGTCGGTGGACAAGAACGTCGAGGCCGGCGAAGACCCGGACGCCGGCATCACCATGGGCCTGTTCAGCTACCCGGTGCTGATGGCGGCGGACATTCTGATGTTCAACGCGCACAAGGTGCCGGTCGGCCGCGACCAGATCCAGCACGTGGAAATGGCGCGCGACATCGGCCAGCGCTTCAACCATCTGTTTGGTGCCGGCCGCGAGCTGTTCACCCTGCCCGAGGCGGTGATCGAGGAGGAGGTGGCGACCCTGCCCGGCCTCGACGGGCGCAAGATGAGCAAGAGCTACGACAACACCATCCCGCTGTTCGGCACGGCCAAGCAGCTGAAGGACGCCATCGCCCGCATCGTCACCGACTCCAAGCTGCCGGGCGAGCCCAAGGATGTCGACGGCTCGCACCTGTTCACCCTGTACCAGGCCTTCGCCAGCCAGGCGCAGCAGGCCGAGTTCCGTGCCGAGCTGGAAGGCGGCCTGGCCTGGGGCGAGGCGAAGAACCGCCTGTACCAGCTGCTGGAGAACGAGCTGGGCGAGGCGCGCGAGCGCTACAACGCGCTGATCGCTAGGCCCGCCGACCTGGAGGACATCCTCCTGGCCGGCGCGGCCAAGGCGCGCAGGATCGCCACCCCCTTCCTCGGTGAGCTGCGTGAGGCGGTGGGCCTGCGCTCGTTCCGCGAGCAGGTGCAGGTCGCCGCTGGCGAGAAGAAGAAGGCCGCCAAAAGCGCGCGCTTCGTCAGCTTCCGCGACGACGACGGCAGCTTCCGCTTCCGCCTGCTGGATGCTTCGGGCGAGCAGCTGCTGCTGTCGAAATCCTTCGCCGATGGCAAGGCCGCCGGCCAGGCCAGCAAGGCCCTGCAGTCCGGCGCCGAGCTGGATGTGCGCAGCGAGGGGCTGAGCTTCTCGGTGTGGCTGGGCGACGAGCAGATCGGTGACAGCCCGGCCTTTGCCGATGACGGCGCGCTGCAACAGGCCATCGCCCGCCTGCACGAGGCGCTCGCCCCGCAGGAGTGAGGCGCACGGCACGATTGCCAAGCCACGGGGCCGTCGCTAAAGTGACCGCCCCGTTTTTGTTACCGAAGTTCCCAGCATGACTCCTCTTGAGCGTTATCAGGCCGATCTGAAGCGGCCGGACTTCTTCCACGATGCCGCACAGGAAAACGCCGTGCGTCACCTGCAGCGCCTGTACGACGAGCTGGTGGCCGACTCCAAGGCGTCCTCCGGGCTGCTCGGCAAGCTGTTCGGCAAGAAGCGCCAGGGGCCGGTCAAGGGCATCTATTTCTGGGGCGGCGTCGGCCGCGGCAAGACCTACCTGGTCGACACCTTCTTCGATGCGCTGCCCTTCGAGCAGAAGATGCGCACCCACTTCCACCGCTTCATGAAGCGCGTGCACGAGGAAATGCGCACCCTCAAGGGCGAGAAGAACCCGCTGACCATCATCGGCAAGCGCTTCGCCGACGAGGCACGGGTGATCTGCTTCGACGAGTTCTTCGTCAGCGACATCACCGACGCCATGATCCTCGCCACCCTGTTGGAAGAGCTGTTCAAGAACGGCGTGAGCCTGGTGGCCACCTCCAACATCGTGCCGGACGGCCTGTACCGCGACGGCCTGCAGCGCGCGCGTTTCCTGCCGGCCATCGCCCTGCTCAAGCAGCACACCGAGATCGTCAACGTCGACAGCGGCGTGGACTACCGCCTGCGCGCCCTGGAGCAGGCCGAGCTGTTCCACTTCCCGCTGGACGCCGAGGCCGAGATCAGCCTGGAGAAGAGCTTCCGCAGCCTGCTGCCGGAGCACTGCCAGGTGGAAGAGAACAAGACGCTGATGATCGAGAACCGCCCGATCGTGGCGCGCAAGGAGGGCGACGACATCGCCTGGTTCGATTTCCGCGAGCTGTGCGACGGCCCGCGCAGCCAGAACGACTACATCGAGCTGGGCAAGATCTACCACGCGGTGATCCTGTCCAACGTCGAGCAGATGAGCGTAGCCAAGGACGACATGGCGCGGCGCTTCATCAACCTTGTGGACGAGTTCTACGACCGCAACGTCAAGCTGATCATCTCCGCCGAGGTGGAGCTGAAGGATCTGTACAGCGGCGGCCGGCTGAACTTCGAGTTCCAGCGCACCCTCAGCCGTCTGCTGGAGATGCAGTCGCACGAGTTCCTCTCGCGTCCGCACAAACCCTGAGTTGGCAGGCTCGGACACGAAAAGGGCTGCCCACGGGCAGCCCTTTTGCGTTTCAGGCGGCTTGCGCTCAGGTGGCCTGCACTCAGGCGCCTTCCTTGTGCTGGAACTGCCTGCGGTACTGGTTCGGCGACAGCTCGGCGTGCTGGCGGAACAGGCGGGCGAAGAAGCTGGCGTCGTCGTAGCCGACCTCGTAGCTGATGGTCTTGATGCTCTTGCGGGTGGAGGAGAGCAGGCCCTTGGCCGTTTCGATGCGCAGGCGCTGCAGGTAGTGCAGCGGCTTGTCGCCGGTCGCCGCCTGGAAGCGCCGCATGAAGTTGCGGATGCTCATGCCGTGTTGGCGCGCCACGTCCTCGATGCGGAACTTCTCGGCGAAATGCTCTTCCAGCCACTGTTGCACCTGCAGGATGGCCACGTCCTGGTGCAGCTTCTGCCCGCCGAAGCCGATGCGCCCCGGGCTGTAGCTGCGCTGGGTCTCGTAGAGGATGTCGCGCGCCACGCCCTGGGCGATGCCGGCGCCGCAGTAGCGTTCGATCAGGTAGATGTAGAGGTCGCAGGCCGAGGTGACGCCGCCGGCGCAGTACAGGTTGTCGGCGTCCGACAGGTGTTTTTCCTGGTTGAGCAGCACCCTGGGGAAGCGCTCGGCGAACTCGCGGAAGAATCGCCAGTAGGTGGTCGCCTCCTTGCCGTCGAGCAGTCCGGCCTGGGCCATCCAGAACACGCCGGTGGCCTCGCCGCAGATGGCGCTACCGGCGGCATGGCGCTCGCGCAGCCAGGGAATCACCTGCGGGTAGCGCTGGCAGAGGACGTCGAAATCGCCCCAGAAGGCCGGCAGTATGATCACCTCGGCGTCGTCCAGGGTGCCGTCCACCGGGATCAGCGCCTCGCTGAAACTGGTCACCGCCAGGCCGTCCGGGCTGAGCACGCGGATCTGGAAGGCCGAGCCGGCGCCCAGGCCCTGCTGCTTGCCGTGGCGCATCCCGGCCATGTGGAAGAAGTCGCGGGCCTGCATCAGGGTGGCGGCGAACACGCCGTCGGTGGCGAGTATGGCGATGCGTGTGGGCGGCATGGTTGTTGTTCTTGTAGGTGGTTAAATGGTCATGGCGTGGCTGGATCGTCTTATTTTTTGTCGCATGTGTCCAGTGCCCCCGGGGCGGTCCCTGGCCTAGAGTGGAGGCATCCGATGACCACTCAGACACAGGTGTAACAATGATTCCAAGAACCCTGTTCAGCTCCGAGCACGAGCTGTTCCGCGAGTCCGTCCGCAAGTTCTTCGAGCAGGAGGCGGTGCCCTTCCATGCCCAGTGGGAGAAGGACGGCCACATCGACCGCGCCCTGTGGAACAAGGCCGGCGAGGCCGGCATGCTCTGCTCGCACATCCCCGAGGAGTATGGCGGCATGGGCGCCGACTTCCTCTACAGCGCCGTGGTGATCGAGGAGCAGTCGCGCCTGGGCCTGTCCGGCGTGGGCTTCTCCCTGCACTCGGACATCGTCGCGCCCTACATCCTCCACTACGGCACGGAAGAGCAGAAGCTGCACTACCTGCCCAAGCTGGTCAGCGGCGAGCTGGTCACCGCCATCGCCATGACCGAGCCGGGCACCGGCTCCGATCTGCAGGGAGTGAAGACCACCGCCGTGCTGGACGGCGACGAGTACGTGATCAACGGCTCCAAGACCTTCATCACCAACGGCTGGCTGGCCGACCTGGTGATCGTCGTGGCCAAGACCGATGCCAAGGCCGGCGCCAAGGGCATCAGCCTGTTCCTGGTGGATGCCAAGACGCCCGGTTTCTCCAAGGGCAAGCGCCTGGAAAAGGTTGGCATGAAGGCGCAGGACACCTCCGAGCTGTTCTTCCAGGACGTGCGCATTCCCAAGGCCAACTTGCTGGGCAAGGAGGGCATGGGCTTCGTTTACCTGATGCAGGAACTGCCGCAGGAGCGCCTGACCGTCGGTGTTGGTGCCATCGCCTCGGCCGAGGCGGCGCTGAAGTGGACGCTGGACTACACCCGCGAGCGCAAGGCCTTCGGCCGCCCGGTGGCGGATTTCCAGAACACCCGCTTCAAGCTGGCCGAGATGGCCACCGAGATCCAGGTCGGTCGCGTGTTCGTCGATCGCTGCCTGGAGCTACACCTGAATAAGAAGCTCGATGTGCCGACCGCGGCCATGCTCAAGTACTGGGGCACCGACCTGCAGTGCAAGGTGATCGACGAGTGCGTGCAGCTGCACGGCGGCTACGGATACATGTGGGAATATCCGATCGCCCGCGCCTGGGCCGACTCGCGGGTGCAGCGCATCTACGCCGGCACCAACGAGATCATGAAGGAAATCATCAGCCGCGCCCTGTAAGGCTGGCAGATGCGAAAAGCCCGGCTCTGGCCGGGCTTTTTCGTTCAGGGTGCCGGGTTGGGCTGTTCGCGGTGGATCGCCTCGATGGCGGCCAGCAGTTCCTCGCTCAGCTCCAGGCTGAGACTGCCCAGGTTGCTCTCCAGTTGCTCCAGGCTGGTGGCACCGATGATGTTGCTGGTGACGAAGGGCTGCCGGGTGACGAAGGCCAGGGCCATCTGCGCCGGGTCCAGGCCATGCTCCTTGGCCAGCGTCACGTAGCGGCTGCAGGCGGCGATGGCCTGCGGGTTGGTGTAGCGGGCGAAGCGGCTGAACAGGGTGATGCGCGCGTTGGCCGGGCGGGCGCCGTTCTCGTACTTGCCGGTGAGCATGCCGAAGGCCAGTGGCGAGTAGGCCAGCAGGCCGCACTGTTCGCGCATCGCTACCTCGGCCAGGCCGACCTCGAAGCTGCGGTTGAGCAGGTTGTAGGGGTTCTGGATCGACACTGCGCGCGGCAGGCCCAGGCTGTCGGCCAGTTGCAGGTATTTCATCGCGCCCCAGGCCGTCTCGTTGGACAGCCCGATGTGGCGGATCTTGCCGGCCTGCACCTGCTCGCCGAGCACCTCCAGGGTTTCCTGCAGCGGGGTGAAGTCCTGTTCCTGGTGGCGATAGCCGAGTTGGCCGAAGAAATTGGTGCTGCGCTCGGGCCAGTGCAGCTGGTAGAGGTCGATCCAGTCGGTCTGCAGACGCTTGAGGCTGTCGTCCAGCGCCGCGACTATGTGTCGGCGGTTGTGCTTCAGCTGGCCGCCGCGGATGTAGTCGATGCCGTTGCCGGGGCCGGCCACCTTGCTCGCCAGGACCCAGTCGGCGCGGTTACCGCGGGCTTTGAAGTAGTTGCCGATGATGCGTTCGGTGGCGCCGTAGGTATCGCGGCGCGGCGGCACCGGGTACATCTCGGCGGTATCGAGGAAGTTGATGCCGCAGGCCCTGGCGCGGTCGATCTGGGCGAAGCCCTCGGCCTCGCTGTTCTGTTCGCCCCAGGTCATGCTGCCCAGGCACAGGGCGCTGACCTGCAGATCGCTGCGGCCCAGTTGGCGATATTCCATGTGCTGCTCCTCGGTTCAAGCGCAAAGGCCAAGCATAAAGCAGGTTGCTATTTCTGCAGCAATCGGCATAATTCCGCGGCTTTCTCGGCGGGGATGCCTAGCCTGTTCGAGAAGGAAGGTGGGGATGCCTAGCCCACCGAACCCCCGCCGTAGCGGACGCGCTGACCCGAGCCCCCGACAGCGTCTGTTTCCGGCTGTCTTTGACCTTGTCAAAGCAAGCACTATTCAGTAAGATCCGCCGTCTTATTTTCAGGGCGGCCCCTGAGGCTATAGCGAATGAAGACTTTTACTGCAAAACCGGAAACTGTTAAGCGCGACTGGTACGTCGTCGACGCTGCAGGTCAGACCCTGGGTCGTCTGGCCACCGAAATCGCCAGCCGTCTGCGCGGCAAGCACAAGCCGGAATACACCCCGCACGTTGACACCGGCGACTACATCGTCGTGATCAACGCCGAGCAGGTGCGTGTCACCGGCGCCAAGACCAGCGACAAGATGTACTACTCGCACTCCGGCTTCCCGGGCGGCATCAAGGAAATCAGCTTCGAGAAGCTGATCGCCAAGGCCCCCGAGCGCGTGATCGAGACCGCGGTCAAGGGCATGCTGCCGAAGAACCCGCTGGGTCGCGACATGTATCGCAAGCTGAAGGTGTACAAGGGTGCCAACCACCCGCACACCGCTCAGCAGCCCCAAGAACTGAAGATTTAACGGAATAGTTCATTATGTCGGCGACTCAAAACTACGGCACTGGCCGTCGCAAGACCGCAACCGCGCGCGTATTCCTGCGCCCGGGTACTGGCAAGATCTCCATCAACAATCGCAGCCTGGATAACTTCTTCGGCCGCGAGACCGCTCGCATGGTCGTGCGTCAGCCGCTGGAGCTGACCGAGACCACCGAGAAGTTCGACATCTACGTCACCGTGCTCGGTGGTGGTGTCAGCGGCCAGGCCGGTGCCATCCGTCACGGCATCACCCGCGCCCTGATCGAGTACGACGAGAGCCTGCGCAGCCCGCTGCGTAAAGCCGGTTACGTCACTCGTGACGCCCGTGAAGTCGAGCGTAAGAAAGTGGGTCTGCGCAAAGCGCGTAAGCGTCCGCAGTACTCCAAGCGTTAATTCGCTGCTACGTTCAAAGGCGCCCAGTTTCCTGTTGGAACTGGGCGTTTTTTATTGTGCCGGTTTTTCTCTGCGACAACCTGTCGCATTGGTGAAAAGCCCGATTTGCAAGGCCTGCGACCATTTTGTATCCGGTAATTACCTTGTCAGAAAAGGGGCTTTTCTTTACCATTCGGCAAATTTTGTGCGGCCCGATTTATTACTTAGTAGAGGCCTGACAACAGGCCACAAAGCTGATGGGAGACGACTGAATGAGCAATGACGGCGTGAATGCAGGCCGGCGTCGCTTCCTGGTGGCGGCCACCTCGGTGGTCGGCGCTGCCGGAGCGGTGGGTGCTGCGACTCCGTTCGTGGGGTCATGGTTCCCCAGTGCCAAGGCCAAGGCGGCTGGTGCACCGGTGAAAGTGAATATCGCCAAGGTCGAACCCGGCCAGCAGATGGTTGCCGAATGGCGCGGTCAGCCGGTGTTCATCGTGCGCCGCACCGAGGAAATCCTGGCCAACCTGGCCAAGATCGAGGGCAGCGTTGCCGATCCCGAGTCCGCCGCCTCCGTGCAGCCGGACTATGTCGACAAGAAGAACCGCTCGATCAAGCCGGAAATCCTGGTGCTGGTCGGCCTGTGCACCCACCTGGGTTGCTCGCCGTCCTTCCGTCCGGAAGTGGCGCCGGCGGATATGGGGCCGGACTGGGTCGGTGGTTACTTCTGCCCCTGCCACGGCTCGCGCTATGACATGGCCGGTCGTGTCTACAAGGCCCAGCCCGCGCCGCTGAACCTGCCGGTTCCGCCGCATTCCTACGAGTCCGATGAGATCATGATCATCGGCGTGGACCAGGAGAAAGCATGATGGAAAAATTCATGGCCTGGATCGATGCGCGCTTCCCCGCGACCAAGATGTGGGAAGACCATCTGAGCAAGTACTACGCCCCGAAGAACTTCAACTTCTTCTATTTCTTCGGTTCGCTGGCCCTGCTGGTGCTGGTTAACCAGATCCTCACCGGCATCTGGCTGACCATGAGCTTCACCCCGTCCGCCGAGGAGGCCTTCGCCTCCGTCGAGTACATCATGCGCGACGTGGAGTACGGCTGGATCATCCGCTACCTGCACTCCACCGGTGCCTCCGCGTTCTTCGTGGTGGTCTACCTGCACATGTTCCGCGGCCTGCTCTACGGCTCCTATCAGAAGCCGCGCGAGCTGGTGTGGATCTTCGGCATGCTGATCTACCTGTGCCTGATGGCCGAAGCCTTCATGGGCTACCTGCTGCCGTGGGGTCAGATGTCCTACTGGGGTGCCCAGGTGATCATCTCGCTGTTCGGTGCCATCCCGGTGATCGGCGATGACCTGACCCAGTGGATCCGTGGTGACTACCTGATTTCCGGCATCACCCTGAACCGCTTCTTCGCCCTGCACGTGATCGCCCTGCCGATCGTCCTGCTCGGCCTGGTCGTGCTGCACATCCTGGCACTGCACGAAGTAGGTTCGAACAACCCCGATGGTGTGGACATCAAGAAGAACAAGGACGCCAACGGCGTACCGGTCGACGGCATCGCCTTCCACCCGTACTACACCGTGAAGGACATCGTCGGTGTGGTGGTCTTCCTGTTCGTGTTCTGCGCCGTGGTGTTCTTCTTCCCGGAGATGGGCGGCTACTTCCTGGAGAAGCCGAATTTCGAGCAGGCCAACCCGTTCAAGACCCCGGCTCACATCGCCCCGGTTTGGTACTTCACCCCCTTCTACGCCATCCTGCGCGCCGTGCCGGACAAGCTGCTGGGTGTGATCGCCATGGGCGCGGCCATCGCCATCCTGTTCGTGCTGCCGTGGCTCGACCGTAGCCCGGTCAAATCCATGCGCTACAAGGGCTGGATGAGCAAGATCTGGCTGGTGATCTTCTGCGTGTCCTTCGTGATCCTCGGCGTGCTGGGCGTGCTGGCACCGACCCCGGGTCGTACCCTGCTGTCGCAGATCTGCACCGCGCTGTATTTCGCCTACTTCATCCTGATGCCGTTCTACACCCGGATGGAGAAGACTAAACCGGTTCCGGAAAGGGTGACTGGCTGATGAAGAAGCTATTTGCTGCATTTGTGTTCGCTGCTCTGCCGGCTTTCTCGCTGGCCGCAGGTGGGGTTGAATATCCGCTGGACAAGGTGGATATCGACCTGACCGACAAGGCCGCCATGCAGGACGGTGCGCGCACCTTCGCCAACTACTGCATGGGCTGCCACAGTGCCAAGTTCCAGCGCTACGAGCGCGTGGCCAAGGACCTGGGCATCCCGGAAGAGCTGATGATGGAGAACCTGGTGTTCACCGGCGCCAAGATCGGTGATCACATGAAGATCGGCATGCAGCCCGAAGACGCCAAGGTCTGGTTCGGTGCCGCCCCGCCCGACCTGACCCTGGTGGCGCGCGTGCGTGGCACCGACTGGCTGTACACCTACCTGCGCACCTTCTACGAGGACCCGACTCGTCCGCTGGGTGCCAACAACAAGGTGTTCCCGAACGTCGGCATGCCCAACGTGCTGGTCGGCCTGCAGGGTCGCCAGGTCATCGGCTGCAAGCAGGTTCAGGTGGTCGAGGATGGCAAGAAGCAGTACGACCCGCTGACCGGTGCGCCCATCACCCATGAGGCCTGCGATCAGCTGACCGTGGTGCCGGAAACCGGCAAGCTGAGCGAGGCCGAGTTCGACGAGAAGATTCACAACCTGGTGACCTTCCTCGCCTACTCGGCCAACCCGGTCAAGCTGGAGAGCCAGCGCATCGGTACCTATGTACTGCTGTACCTGGCCTTCTTCTTCGTGTTCGCCTACCTGCTGAAGCGCGAATACTGGAAGGACGTGCACTGATACCCCGCGTTACCGCTGTCGACGCACGCGCCCCCATGGGCGCGTGCGTCTTTCTGTTTCTGCTATTCCGAAAGCGAGGAGGGCGCCATGGCCGCGACCAATAAGCTGGCCTGTTATTCCGACCCTGCCGATCACTATTCCCATCGCGTGCGCCTGGTGCTCGCCGAGAAGGGTGTTGCTGCCGAGATCATCGATGTCCAGGCCGGGCGCTGCCCGCCCAAGCTGGCCGAGGTGAACCCCTACGGCAGCCTGCCTACCCTGGTCGACCGCGACCTGGCGTTGTACGAGTCCACCGTGGTGATGGAGTACCTCGACGAGCGTTACCCCCATCCGCCACTGTTGCCGGTCTATCCTGTGGCCAGGGCCAACAGCCGCCTGCTGATCCACCGCATCCAGCGCGACTGGTGCAAGCTGGTCGATCAGATTCTCGATTCGCGCACCAAGGAGGCCGACAGGACCCTGGCGCGCAAGGAGTTGCGCGAGAGCCTGACCGGCGTGTCGCCGCTGTTTGCCGACAAGCCATACTTCCTCAGCGAGGAGATGAGCCTGGTGGACTGCTGTCTGCTGCCGATCCTCTGGCGCCTGCCGCGGCTGGGTATCGAGCTGCCGCGTCCGGCCAAGCCGCTGCTGGACTACATGGAGCGGATGTTCGCCCGCGAGGCCTTCCAGGCCAGTCTGTCCAGCGTCGAGCGCGATATGCGCTGAGTAGGAGGAGAGCCGAGATGAATTCCAGTCGTCCCTACCTGGTGCGTGCGCTCTACGAGTGGATAGTCGACAACGACTGCACGCCACACCTGCTGGTCAATGCCGAGTTCCCCGGGGTGCGGGTGCCGGCCGGCTATGCCAACGATGGCCAGATCGTCCTCAATGTGTCGCCCAGTGCCGTGCGCAACCTGCACATGGACAACCAGGCGGTCAGCTTCGAGGGGCGCTTCGGTGGCGTGGCCCATTCCCTGTTCATTCCGGCCGGCGCCATGCTGGCGATCTACGCACGGGAGAACGGTCAGGGCATGGTCTTCGAACTGGAGCCGCCGGTGGATGACGAGGAGGCACCGGAGCCGGATGACGATGGCCCGTCCGGCGGCGAGCCGCCCAGGCCCAGTGGGCGACCCAGCCTCAAGGTGGTCAAGTAGGCAACAAAAAAGGCGATCCGAGGATCGCCTTTTTCATGTCTGCCGCGCTTCAGTTAGTGTACTGGTATAGCTGCACGACTTTCTGCACGCCGGACACGCTCTGCACCACGCGCGTGGCGTTGGCGCCCTCGGCGCGGGTGACCAGGCCCATCAGATAGACGATGCCGTTCTCGGTCACCACCTTGACCCGGGCACTCGGCACCTGGCTGTCGAACAGCATCTGGGTCTTGATCTTGGTGGTCAGCGCCGCGTCGTTGCTGCGTGCGGCCAGCGAGCTGGGCTGCAGGACCTGCAGCTCGTTGTGCACCTTGGTCACGCCCTGCACGGTGCGCGCCACCTGGCCGGCCTTGTCCTTGAGGTCGGCGCGCGGGGTCTGGCCGGCCAGCAGGATCACGCCGTTGTAGGCGGTCACCACGATGTGCGAGGTGGGCGCGGTGAGGTCGGCGTGGCTGCGGGAGATGCTGTTGGCCACATTGGGTTCGAGGAACTGATCGTCGATCTTGTTGCCGATGCTGCGGTTGCTGCAGCCGCCCAGGACCAGGCTCAGGGCAAGGGTGGCGAGGATCAGGGCATTGCGGGTCATTCTTCACTCCCGAACAGTTGACGGTCGATCAGGTCGCACAGGCAGTGGATCGCCAGCAGGTGCACTTCCTGAATGCGTGCGGTGACCTTGGAGGGCACGCGGATTTCCACATCCTCCGGCAGCAGCAGCGAGGCCATGCCGCCGCCGTCGCGACCGGTGAGGGCGACCACCACCATCTCGCGATCATGGGCGGCCTGGATGGCCTGGATCACGTTGGCCGAGTTGCCGCTGGTGGAGATCGCCAGCAGCACGTCGCCGGGGCGGCCGAGGGCGCGGATCTGCTTGGAGAACACCTCGTTGTAGCTGTAGTCGTTGGCGATCGAGGTGATGGTCGAGCTGTCGGTGGTCAGGGCGATGGCCGGCAGGCTGGGACGCTCGCGCTCGAAGCGGTTGAGCAGCTCCGAGGAGAAGTGCTGCGAGTCGCCGGCCGAGCCGCCGTTGCCGCAGGCGAGGATCTTGCCCTCGCCCAGTAGCGAATGGACCATCACCTGGCTGGCATGCTCGATGAAGGGCACCAGCACTTCCATGGCTTGCTGCTTGGTGTCGATGCTGGCCTGGAACATCTGGCGAATACGGGATTGCATATCCATGGAGGCGGAACCTTTGGTGTGCTGGCTGAGACAGCCGGGAAAAGGCGAAGTTGCAGCGGTTTTTACCCGAGCGGGGGCGGTGCGTCGACTAGAAATCCTCGATCGGGTCGATTCAGCTTTCGAAGGCGTTGCGCAGCCAGTTCAATGCCTCGCCCGGGGTCAGCGCTACCACGTCGAAGCGGCAGGGCTGTTGGCGCCAACGGCTCTCGCACTGCAGGAACTGCTCGGCGGCGAGGATCAGGCGCTGGCGCTTGCGCCCGTCGACGCTCTCCAGTGCGCCGCCCCAGGCGGCATGCTTGCGATAGCGAACTTCGACGAATACTACTGTATCGCCGTCGAGCATGACCAGATCGAGCTCGCCACCACGGCAGCGCCAGTTCTGCGCCAGCAGGCGCAGGCCATGCCTTTGCAGGTGGTCGCGGGCCCGCGCCTCGGCCTCGCGACCACTGTCCTGGCTGCTCTTAATTGATGCTGTCCGGCAGGCGCTGCACCTGGCCGCTGCGGAATTCGGCCCAGGGCAGTTGGCGCTCGATGCGTTGAGCCTGGTTCAGGCTGAGGTTGCCGGACAGGCCCTCGACGCGGCTTTCCGGCAGGGCCTTGAGCTGGCTCAGGCGCGGTGCCAGGCGGAAGGCGTCGACGCCCATGGCATAGAGGCGGCCGAGGCTGCCGGTGGCCTGCGGCCACTGCTGGCCGACTTGCTGGCGCAGCGGGTCGTTGGCGTCCAGCAGCCAGGGGGTCTCGCAGAAGCGGATACCTTCCAGGTCCTGGTACTGCGCCGGGTTCTGGCCGCCGGTGTAGAGGTGCGAGGTGGCATATACGGGCAGGTCGCCGGCGTACTGGAAGGCCAGGGTCGGCTTGATCTGCTGCGCCTGCTGCGGGGTGGCGGCGAGGAAGATGAAATCGATGTCCTGGCGCCGCGCCGGCAGGGCGGCCAGCTGGGTACCCAGGGTGTTCTGCAGGCGCTTGGCGCGGGCTTCGCTCTGGCGCAGCTGGAGCAGGTCGGCGATCTGCTGGGCCAGCTCCACCGGCTGGTCGACGTGTTCGGCGGCGATCAGGTTGCCGCCGGCGGCCTGCCAGCTCTGCTGGAAGGCGGCCAGCACGCGGTTGCCCCACTCGCCGCGCGGCACCAGTGCGACGGCGCTGCGCATGCCGTCGGCCCAGGCACGACGGGCCACTTCACGGGCTTCGTCCTCGGCGGCCAGGCCGAACTGGAACAGCTGGGCCGGTGCCTCGCGGCCGGCGTCGCTGTAGTTCAGGGCCAGGGTGGTCAGCGGCAGTTGCGGGCGCTCGCTGAGCTGCTTGACCAGCGGCTTCTCCAGCGGGCCGACCACCAGCTGTGCACCGTCGGCCTGGGCCTGGAGGTAGAAGTCATCCAGCGAGGACAGGCGCGAGCTGTCGTACAGCAGCACTTCCGGCGGGTTCAGGCCGGCCTGCTGGGCCTGGTAGTGGGCGGCCAGGAAGCCATCGCGCAGGGCACGGGCCACCGAGGCCAGCTGGCCATCCTGCGGCAGCAGCAGGGCGATCTTCTGCAGCGGCTGGCCGGCCAGCTCCTTGAGCTTGACCAGCGCCTGCGGCAGCTGCTCGGCGGCCGGGTGGCCGGCGTGCTGGTTCTTCCAGTCGTCGATGGCGGTCAGCTGCTGGTCCGGGGTGCCGGCGCTCTTGGTGGCGCGGGCCAGGCTCAGCCAGCCGTCCAGGTCGCTGTCGCCGGAGCCGATCAGCTGGCTCTGCGGCAGGCTGGAGACCAGCGTCCAGATGGCCTCGTGGTTGCTGCCGGCGGCTTCGCCGGAGAGCAGCGGGGCGATGAACACGCGCTCGCGGGCGGCGGCCAGGACCTGGCCGTCGGCTTCCAGGGCGCGTGCACGGACCAGCTGGGTGCGGATCTGCTGCTCCACCGGCAGCTCGCCCAGGCGCTCCAGGCTCGGGTGCTGCAGGGCCTTGAGCGCGCTTTTCGGCTTGTTGCGGGCCATGGCCAGCTCGGCGGCGAGGGTGCTGGCGAACACCTGCTGGGCCGGTTTCAGGCCTTCCAGGGGCACTTCGTCGAGGATGCGCGTGGCGCGACCGATATCCTGCTGGCGCCAGGCCTGGTCGGCGGCCGACAGGCGTAGCAGGGCGGCCTGCTCGGGCTGGCTGGTGGCGGCCTGCTGCAGCAGCTGGTCGATGCTGGCCTGCGGCGTGCGCGGCAGTTCGCCCAGACTGGACGAGGGCGAGCCGGCGCAGGCGGCGAGCAGGCCGGCGAGGCAGAGGACGGAGAGCGGGCGCAGGCAGGCGATCATCGAATACGTTCCCGGTACTGATCTGGAGAAAGGCGCGATTGTACCCAAGCCCCGTGGTGGGCGCGATGTCGCGGTCGTGAAACGGGCTACAATGCGCGCTTTCCGCAATCGAGGTGCGCCTGTGAGTGCTTCCCCTGTTCCTGCCGCCGGCACCCTGTACGTGGTCGCCACGCCGATCGGCAATCTGGACGACATCAGTGCGCGGGCGCTGCGTATCCTCGGCCAGGTGGCGCTGATCGCCGCGGAGGACACCCGGCATTCCGTGCGCCTGCTGCAGCACTTCGGCATCGCCACACCGTTGGCGGCCTGCCACGAGCACAACGAGCGCGACCAGGGCGGGCGCTTTCTCGCGCGCCTGCAGGCCGGCGAGGACGTGGCGCTGATCTCCGATGCCGGTACCCCGCTGATCTCCGATCCCGGCTTCCACCTGGTGCGTGCCGCACGTGCCGCCGGCATCCGCGTGGTGCCGGTGCCCGGTGCCTGTGCCCTGGTCGCCGCGCTGTCGGCGGCCGGCCTGCCGTCGGATCGCTTCGCCTTCGAAGGCTTCCTGCCGGCCAAGACCACCGGGCGCCGGGTGCGCCTGGAGCAGGTGCGGGAAGACGCGCGCACCCTCATTTATTACGAGGCGCCGCACCGCCTGCTCGAGTCCCTCGCCGACATGCGCGACATCTTCGGTGCGGATCGGCTGGCGGTGCTGGGCCGCGAGCTGACCAAGACCTTCGAGACTCTCAAGGGCCTGCCACTCGGGGAGTTGCATGACTGGGTGGCGGCCGACAGCAACCAGCAGCGCGGCGAATGCGTGATCCTGGTCGCCGGCTGGCAGGCGCCGGAAGGTGACGAGGCGGTGAGTGGCGAGGCGCTGCGCGTGCTCGACCTGCTGCTCGCCGAGTTGCCGCTCAAGCGCGCGGCGGCGCTGGCGGCGGAGATCACCGGGGTGCGCAAGAACCTGCTGTACCAGGCCGCCCTCGATCGGCAAAAGGACGCTTGAGCTTGTCCTGGCTCGCCGGGCTGGTTACCCTTGGCGGCGGAGAGTCGATCGGACAGTCGCTGCCTTCTTCATTGAAGGGGGAGGAAAGTCCGGGCTCCATAGGGCGGAGTGCCAGGTAACGCCTGGGAGGCGCGAGCCTACGGAAAGTGCCACAGAAAATAACCGCCTAAGCGCGCAAGCGCCGGTAAGGGTGAAAAGGTGCGGTAAGAGCGCACCGCACGGCTGGTAACAGTCCGTGGCTAGGCAAACCCCACTCGGAGCAAGACCAAATAGGGTTCCATTGGCGTGGCCCGCGCTGGAACCGGGTAGGTTGCTAGAGGCGTACAGCGATGTGCGTCGTAGAGGAATGACTGTCCTCGACAGAACCCGGCTTACAGATCGACTCTCCTCCTTTCTCTTCTATCTGCTTCATCTCGCAATACCGAAAAAATCTTACTCTTAAGAAACTACTTTAAGTTCGAAGTTTAGCTTCCTGAGCTCGCTGAAATTCGCCTCTCGAAACCCCTCGTTCTGCTTCTAAAAAAGCCCCCTTAGTTCGCTAAATCGCCGTCCCATAAGGATTTTTCCGAGTTGGCGCGCCTTGACGCTAGGGTCTGCGCATTCCTATAGTGTGCCGAAGTGGCACAAAGTGGAAAAAAGTGGGTCATAAGGGCATGGAAAGCTAATTACAGTGGGGAAGCGCAGCCTTGTTTCGTGGAGCTAACGCCATCAGTCTCGACGCCAAAGGGCGACTCGCGATGCCGAGCCGGTATCGCGACGAGCTCGTTTCGCGTTGTGGCGGCCAGCTCATCGTCACCATCGATGCCGTCGACCCCTGCCTGTGCGTCTATCCCCTGCCCGAGTGGGAGCTGATCGAGGCCAAGCTGCGTGACCTGCCGTCCCTGCGTGAAGAGACCCGCCGCCTGCAGCGCCTGTTGATCGGCAACGCCGTGGACATCGAGCTGGACGGCAGCGGCCGCTTCCTGGTGCCGCCGCGTCTGCGCGCGCATGCTGGCCTGGACAAGCACGCGATGCTGGTCGGCCAGCTGAATAAATTCCAACTGTGGAACGAGGACGCCTGGAACGCATTGGCCGATGCCGACCTGGCTGCCATCAAACAACCCGGCGCCCTGCCGGACGACCTGCGCGACCTGATCCTGTGACCATGACCAGCAGCTTCCGCCATATCACCGTGCTGCTCGACGAGGCCGTCGAGGCCCTCGCCGTGCGCGCCGATGGCTGCTACCTGGACGGCACCTTCGGGAGGGGCGGGCACAGTCGGCTGATCCTCGAGAGGCTCGGGCCAGAGGGGCGGTTGCTCGGGTTCGACAAGGACCCACTGGCAATCGCAAGCGGAAATGCACTGGCGGCCGAAGACGGCCGCTTCGTCGTTGTGCAGCGCAGCTTCGCCGAGTTGGGCGAGGAGCTTGCCGCGCGCGGCCTGGTTGGCAAGGTCGACGGCCTGCTGCTCGACCTCGGCGTGTCTTCGCCGCAGCTGGACGATGCCGAGCGTGGCTTCAGCTTCCTCAACGATGGCCCGCTGGACATGCGCATGAACCCGGACGCCGGCATCAGCGCCGCCCAGTTCATCGCCATTGCCGACGAGGACGAGATCGCCCGGGTGTTCAAGGAGTACGGCGAGGAGCGCTTCGCCAAGCGCATGGCCCGTGCCGTGGTACAGCGCCGCGCGGTGAAGCCGTTCGAGCGCACTGCCGATCTGGCGCAGGTGCTGACCGACGCCAACCCTGCCTGGGAAAAAGGCAAGAATCCGGCGACCCGTGCCTTCCAGGGGCTGCGTATCCACGTCAACAACGAGCTGGGCGATCTCGAGCGCGGCCTGGATGCTGCCCTGGAGGGCCTGGCGGTCGGCGGCCGGCTGGTGGTGATCAGCTTCCATTCACTGGAAGATCGCATCGTCAAGCAGTTCATGAAGCGCCAGGCCAAGGGCGAGGCGGACAAGCTGCCGCGCGACCTGCCGATCATTCCCAAGGCGTTCGAGCCGCGCCTCAAGTTGCTGGGCAAGCCGATTTACGCCGGTGAGGCCGAGGTCAAGGCCAACCCGCGCTCGCGCAGCGCGGTGATGCGCGTGGCGGAGAAGCTGCGATGAGCCGCCTGTACGCCAAGCCCCTGCCGCCCGGCAGCCTGCTGCTGGCCGTGTTGTTCGGCGCCGTGCTGCTATCGGCCATCGCCGTGGCCTACAGCGCGCACTGGAATCGCCAGCTGCTCAATGCCCTCTACGCCGAGCTCAGCGTGCGCGACAAGGTGCAGGCCGAGTGGGGGCGCCTGGTGCTGGAGCAGAGCACCTGGACCGCGCACAACCGCATCGAGGCCCTGGCCGCCGGTCAGTTGAAGATGCGCATTCCCGAACCGACCGAAGTGCAGATGGTGGCGCCATGATCGGTCTCGAAGGCGCACTCTACCCCTGGCGCTTCCGCCTGGTGCTGGCCCTGCTGGCGCTGATGGTCGGCGCCATCGCCTGGCGCATCGTCGACCTGCATGTCTTCGACCACGATTTCCTCCAGGCCCATGGCGATGCGCGCAGCGTGCGGCACATCCCGATCCCGGCGCACCGCGGCCTGATCACCGACCGCAATGGCGAGCCGCTGGCCGTCAGTACCCCGGTGACCACCCTGTGGGCCAACGGCAAGGAGCTGTACAAGGCCCAGGCGCAGTGGGGCGAGCTGGCGGCCGCCCTGGGCCAGGAGCCGAAGTCCTTCGCCCAGCGCCTGAGCCAGGCCCGCGAGCGCGAGTTCATGTACCTGGTACGCGGCCTGACGCCCGAGCAGGGCCAGCGCATCCTCGACCTCAAGGTGCCGGGCGTATACGGCCTGGAGGAGTTTCGCCGCTTCTACCCGGCCGGAGAAGTCACTGCTCATGTGGTCGGCTTCACCGACATCGACGACCGCGGTCGCGAGGGCGTAGAGCTGGCCTTCGAGGAATGGCTGGCCGGTATCCCGGGCAAGCGTCAGGTGCTCAAGGATCGCCGTGGCCGCCTGATCAAGGACGTGCAGGTGGCGCAGAATGCCAAGGCCGGCAAGGCCCTGGCCCTGTCCATCGACCTGCGCCTGCAGTATCTGGCTCACCGCGAGCTGCGCAACGCGCTGATCGAGCAGGGCGCCAAGGCCGGTAGCCTGGTGATGATCGATGTGAAGACCGGCGAGGTCCTCGCCATGGTCAACCAGCCCTCCTACAACCCGAACAACCGCCGCAACCTGCAGCCGGCTGCGATGCGCAACCGCGCCATGATCGACGTGTTCGAGCCGGGCTCCACCGTCAAGCCGATCTCCATGGCGGCGGCCCTGCAGACCGGGCGCTGGAAGCCGGAGGACAAGGTCGAGGTCTGGCCGGGTTCGCTGCAGATCGGCCGCTACACCATCAAGGACGTGTCCAAGACCCAGGGCCCGATCCTCGACCTGACCGGTATCCTGATCAACTCGTCCAACGTCGGTATGAGCAAGATCGCCTTCGATATCGGTGGCGAGACCATTCACGACATGATGGCCAAGGTCGGCTTCGGCCAGGACACCGGGCTGGGCTTCCCCGGTGAGCGCGTCGGCGAGCTGCCGAACCACCGCGAGTGGCGCAAGGCCGAGACGGCCACCCTGTCCTATGGCTACGGCGTTTCGGTGACCGCCATCCAGCTGGCCCATGCCTACGCCACCCTGGCCAACAACGGCCAGGTGCTGCCGCTGTCCATGACCCGTGTCGACCGCCAGCCGGTGGGGGCCCAGGTTGTTCCGCCAGAAGTGGCCAAGAGCCTGCAGGTCATGCTGCAGCAGGTGGTCGAGGCGCCGCGTGGCGTGTTTCGCGCCCAGGTGCCGGGTTACCACGTGTCCGGCAAGAGCGGCACGGCGCGCAAGGCCAGCGTTGGCAGCAAGGGTTATACCGAAAACGCCTATCGCTCGATGTTCGCCGGCTTCGCGCCGAGCACCAACCCGCGTATCGCCATGATGGTCGTGATCGACGAACCTAGCAAAGGCGGCTACTACGGCGGTCTGGTCTCGGCACCGGTGTTCAGCAAGGTGATGGCCGGTTCCCTGCGCCTGATGAACATCACCCCAGACAATCTGCCGCCGCCGGTCGATCCCGCCGCGGCACAGCCGCAGACCGCCGCTGCGGCCGCGAATCCAGGAGGGCGAATCTGATGCCCATGCCCCTCAACCAATTGTTGCCGCAGGCGCAGAGCGCCACGCTGATCCGCGAGTTGACCCTGGACAGCCGCAAGGTGCGCCCGGGCGATCTGTTCCTTGCCGTGCCGGGCCTGGCCCAGGACGGCCGTACCCATATCGCCGATGCCATCGCCCGCGGCGCTGCCGCCGTGGCCTATGAGGCCGAGGGCGCCGCCGCCATGACCGCGCACAGCGCCGAGCTGGTGGCGATCAAGGGCCTGGCCGGCCAGCTGTCGGCCATTGCCGGGCGCTTCTACGGCGAGCCGAGCCGCGGCGTGCGTCTGGTCGGCGTCACCGGCACCAACGGCAAGACCAGCGTCAGCCAGCTGCTGGCCCAGGCCCTGGACCTTCTCGGCGAGCGCTGCGGCATCGTCGGCACCCTCGGCACCGGCTTCTACGACGCCCTGCAGAGCGGCCGCCACACCACTCCGGACCCTGTCGCCGTGCAGGCCACCCTGGCCGATCTCAAGCAGGCCGGCGCCCGCGCCGTTGCCATGGAAGTGTCCTCCCATGGCCTGGACCAGGGCCGCGTGGCCGCGCTGGACTTCGACGTGGCGGTGTACACCAACCTGTCGCGCGACCACCTGGACTACCACGGCAGCATGGAAGCCTACGGCGCGGCCAAGGCCAAGCTGTTCGCCTGGCCAGACCTGAAGTGCCGGGTGATCAACCTGGACGACGATTTCGGACGCCAGCTGGCCAGCGAAGAGCGCGAGTCGCGCCTGATCGGCTATAGCCTGAGCGATGCCTCTGCCTACCTGTTCTGCCGCGAGGCCAGCTTCGACGACCACGGCGTGCGTGCGCGGCTGGTCACCCCGCAGGGCGAAGGTCACCTGCGCAGCCCGCTGCTCGGTCGCTTCAACCTGAGCAACCTGCTGGCCGTGGTCGGCGCACTGCTCGGCCTGGATTACCCGCTGGACGAGATTCTGCGCGTGCTGCCGCAGTTGCAGGGGCCAGTCGGGCGCATGCAGCGCTTCGGTGGCGAGCAGTTGCCGCTGGTGGTGGTGGACTACGCGCACACCCCGGATGCTCTGGAAAAGGTGCTGGAGGCCCTGCGCCCGCATGTCACCGGTCGCCTGCTGTGCCTGTTTGGCTGTGGTGGCGATCGCGACCGTGGCAAGCGTCCGCTGATGGCCGCCGTGGCCGAGCGCCTGGCCGATGCCGTGCTGGTCACCGACGACAACCCGCGCACGGAAGACCCGGCGCAGATCCTGGCCGATATCCGTGCCGGTTTCGCCAGGCCGGATGCCGTCGAATTCGTCCACGGTCGTGGCGAGGCGATTGCCCGCCTGGTCGCCGCCGCCCAGGTTGGCGATGTGGTGCTGCTGGCCGGCAAGGGGCATGAGGATTACCAGGAGATCGCGGGCGTGCGCCATGCCTTCTCCGATCTCGACGAGACCACCAAGGCGCTGGCCGCCTGGGAGGCCGCCCATGCTTAAACCGTTGCTGCTGAGCGAAGTGGTCCAGGCCCTGAGCGCCCGCGTGGTGGGCGCCGATGTCGCCTTCGCCGCCGTTTCCACCGACAGCCGCAAGATCGAGGCCGGCCAGCTGTTCATTGCCCTGGTCGGGCCGAATTTCGACGGCCACGACTACCTGGCCGAGGTCGCCGCCAAAGGCGCCGTCGCCGCGCTGGTGCAGCGCGAGGTGCCGGGCGCGGCGCTGCCGCAGCTGGTGGTGCAGGACACCCGCATTGCCCTGGGCCAGCTTGGCGCGCTCAATCGCGCGGCCTTCCACAAGCCGCTGGCCGCCGTCACCGGCTCCAGTGGCAAGACCACGGTCAAGGAGATGCTCGCCAGCATCCTGCGCGCCGGCCTGAACGGTCCGGTGCTGGCCACCCGCGGCAACCTGAACAACGACCTCGGCGCGCCGCTGACCCTGCTGGAGCTGGCGCCCGAGCATGTCGGCGCGGTGATCGAACTGGGCGCCAACCATGTTGGCGAGATCGCCTACACGGTCGGCCTGACCCGCCCGGACGTGGCCATCATCACCAATGCCGGACTGGCCCATGTCGGCGAGTTCGGCGGGCCGGAGAAGATCGTCCTGGCCAAGGGCGAGATCCTCGAGGGCCTGGGCGAGCAGGGCATTGCCGTGCTCAACCGCGACGACAAGGCCTTCGCCACCTGGCAGGCGCGCAATGGCAGCCGCCGAGTGCTGAGCTTCGCCCTGCAGGATCAGGCGGCCGACGTGCATGCCGCAGAACTCTGGCGCGATGCCCGTGGCTGTGTCGGCTTTGCCCTGGCCGGTGTGGCCGGGCAGGCACGTATCCAGCTCAACCTGCTCGGCGAGCACAGCGTGGCCAATGCCCTGGCTGCCGCCGCCGCCGCGCATGCCCTCGGCGTGCCGCTGGTCGGGATCAAGGCTGGGCTGGAAAGCCTGCAGCCGGTCAAGGGCCGCGCCGTAGCGGCGCTGGCGACGAACGGTGTGCGGGTGATCGACGACAGCTACAACGCCAACCCGCTGTCCATGTGCGCGGCAGTGGATATACTCGCCGCCTTCTCCGGCCGCACCGTCCTGGTGCTGGGAGACATGGGCGAGTTGGGCGAATGGGCCGAGCAGGGCCATCGCGACGTCGGCGCCCATGCCGCAGGCAAGGTCGATGCGCTCTATGCCGTGGGTCCGCTGATGGCGCATGCCGTCGCGGCTTTCGGTGCCAATGGCCGTCATTTCGCCGACCAAGCCAGCCTGATCGACGCGCTTCGCGCCGAATCGGGCGACACCACCATTCTAATTAAAGGCTCGCGCAGCGCGGCGATGGACAAGGTCGTCGACGCGTTGCTGGATCGGGCATCGGGGGAGGCTCACTAATCATGCTGCTGCTGCTGGCGGAGTACCTGCAAAAGTTCCACACCGGCTTCGGGGTCTTCCAGTATCTGACCCTGCGCGGCATCCTCGGCGTGCTTACCGCCCTGGCCCTGTCGCTGTGGCTCGGTCCGTGGATGATCCGTACCCTGCAGATCCGTCAGATCGGCCAGGCCGTGCGCAACGACGGCCCGCAGTCGCACCTGTCGAAGAAGGGCACGCCGACCATGGGTGGCGCGCTGATTCTCACCGCCATCGCCGTCAGCACCCTGCTCTGGGCCGACCTGAGCAACCGCTACGTGTGGACCGTGCTGGCCGTGACCCTGCTGTTCGGCGCCATCGGCTGGGTCGACGACTACCGCAAGGTGATCGAGAAGAATTCGCGCGGCCTGCCGAGCCGCTGGAAGTATTTCTGGCAGTCGGTGTTCGGCCTGGCCGCCGCCGTCTTCCTCTACATGACCGCGCAGAGCCCGGTGGAAACCACCCTGATCGTGCCGGTGCTGAAGGACGTGGCGATTCCGCTGGGCGTCGGTTTCGTGGTGCTGACCTACTTCGTCATCGTCGGCACCAGCAACGCGGTGAACCTGACCGACGGCCTCGACGGCCTGGCCATCCTGCCAACCGTGATGGTGGCCGGCGCGCTGGCGATCTTCTGCTACCTGTCGGGCAACATCAAATTCGCCGAGTACCTGCTGATTCCCTACGTGCCGGGCGCCGGTGAGCTGATCGTGTTCTGCGCCGCGCTGGTCGGCGCCGGCCTCGGCTTCCTCTGGTTCAACACCTACCCGGCCCAGGTCTTCATGGGCGACGTCGGTGCGCTGGCGCTGGGCGCCGCGCTGGGCACCATCGCCGTGATCGTCCGCCAGGAAATCGTGCTGTTCATCATGGGCGGCGTGTTCGTCATGGAAACCCTGTCGGTGATGATTCAGGTCGCCAGCTTCAAGCTGACCGGCAAGCGCGTGTTCCGCATGGCGCCGATCCACCACCACTTCGAACTCAAAGGCTGGCCGGAGCCGCGCGTGATCGTGCGCTTCTGGATCATCACCGTGATCCTGGTGCTGGTCGGCCTGGCCACCCTGAAGCTGAGGTAACAGAGAGTGTCGCTGATCGCTTCCGACCAGTTCCGCATCGTTGTCGGCCTCGGCAAGAGCGGCATGTCCCTGGTGCGCTTCCTCGCGCAGCAGGGCGTGCGCTTCGCCGTGGCCGACACCCGTGCGAACCCGCCGGAGCTGGCGACCCTGCAGCGCGACTATCCCGAAGTGGAAGTACGCTGCGGAGAGCTGGATGTCGACTTCCTCTGCCGCGCCTCGGAGCTCTACGTGAGCCCCGGCCTGGCCCTGGCCACCCCGGCGCTGCGCGAGGCTGCAGCCCGCGGGGTGAAGATGTCCGGCGATATCGACCTGTTTACCCGCCATGCCAAGGCGCCGATCGTCGCCATTACCGGTTCCAACGCCAAGAGCACCGTTACCACCCTGGTCGGCGAGATGGCGGCGGCGGCCGGCAGGAAGGTCGCCGTCGGCGGCAATATCGGTACCCCGGCGCTGGACCTGCTCAGCGACGAGGTCGAGCTGTACGTGCTGGAGCTGTCCAGCTTCCAGCTGGAGACCACCGAGCGCCTCAATGCCGAAGTGGCCACCTGCCTGAACCTGTCCGAAGACCATATGGACCGCTACGGCGGCATGGCCCAGTACCACCTGGCCAAGCACCGCATCTTCCGCGGAGCCCGCCAGGTGGTGGTCAATCGCGACGACGCCCTGTCGCGCCCGCTGATCGCCGACCAGGTGCCGTGCTGGACCTTCGGTCTGGGCAAGCCGGACTTCAAGGCATTCGGTCTGGTCGAGGAGGGCGGCGAGAAGCAGCTGGCCTTCCAATTCGAGACCCTGATGCCCACCGCCGAGCTGAAGATCCGCGGCGCGCACAACCAGTCCAACGCCCTGGCGGCCCTGGCCCTGGGGCATGCCGTCGGCCTGCCGTTCGCCGCTATGCTCGACACCCTGCGCCGCTTCGCCGGCCTGCCGCATCGCTGCCAGTGGGTGCGCGAGCTGCGCGGCGTGGGCTACTACGACGATTCCAAGGCCACCAACGTTGGTGCCGCCCTGGCCGCCATCGAGGGCCTGGGTGCCGATATCGCCGGCAAGCTGGTGCTGATCGCCGGTGGCGACGGCAAGGGCGCCGACTTCTCCGCCCTCAAGGCCCCGGTGGCCCGCTTCTGCCGCGCCGTGGTGCTGCTCGGTCGCGATGCCGAGCTGCTCGCCGCCGCCCTGAGTGACGCCGCGCCGCTGCTGCGGGTGAAGACCCTGGACGAGGCCGTGCAGCGCTGTGCCGAGCTGGCCCAGAGCGGCGATGCCGTGCTGCTGTCGCCGGCCTGCGCCAGCCTGGACATGTTCAAGAACTTCGAAGAACGCGGGCGCCTGTTCGCCCAGGCAGCGGAGGCCCTGCAATGAGCCTGCTGGCCCGCCTGTTCGCCGCCCCGTCGCCGCTGCGCACCCGTCGTGGCGTCGACATCGACTTCCCGCTGCTGGCCGGTTGCCTGGCCCTGCTCGGCCTGGGCCTGGTGATGATCACCTCGGCCAGCTCGGAAGTCGCCGCGGCGCTGTCGGGCAACCCGCTGTACCACATGATCCGCCACCTGATTTACCTGGGGCTGGGCATCTCCGCCGCGCTGGTCACCCTGCTGATTCCCATGGCCTTCTGGCAGCGCTACGGCGCCAGCCTGCTGCTGATCGCCTTCGCCCTGCTGGTGCTAGTGCTGATTCCCGGTATCGGCCGCGAGGTCAACGGCGCCAAGCGCTGGATCGGCTTCGGCCTGTTCAACCTGCAGCCGTCCGAGCTGGCCAAGCTGTTCACCGTGGTGTTCCTCGCCGGCTACCTGGTGCGCCGCCAGGAAGAGGTGCGCGAGAAGCTCTCCGGCTTCCTCAAGCCGATGCTGGTGCTCGGCCCGATGGCCGTTCTGCTGCTGGCCGAGCCGGACTTCGGCGCCACCGTGGTGCTGGTCGGCTCCTGCATCGCCATGCTGTTCCTCGGCGGCATCAACCTGCTGCGCTTCATTCCGCTGGCGGCCTGCGTGCTGGTGCTCGGCGCGCTGGTGATGACCAGCCAGGCCTACCGCCTGGAGCGCCTGACCAACTTCGTCGACCCCTGGGCCGACCAGTACGGTGCCGGCTACCAGCTGAGCCAGGCGCTGATCGCCTTCGGCCGCGGTGAGTGGTTCGGCGTCGGCCTGGGCAACAGCATCCAGAAACAGTTCTACCTGCCCGAGGCGCACACCGACTTCGTCTTCGCCGTGCTGGCCGAGGAACTGGGCATGATCGGCGCGCTGATCACCGTCGCGCTGTTCGTCTTCGTCGCCGTGCGCGCCCTGTACATCGGCCTGTGGGCGGAGAAGGCCAAGCAGTTGTTCGCCGCCTACGTGGCCTACGGCATCGCCATCCAGTGGATCGGCCAGGTGCTGATCAACATCGGCGTGAACGTCGGCCTGCTGCCGACCAAGGGCCTGACCCTGCCGTTCCTCAGCTACGGTGGCAGCTCGCTGATCGTCTGCTGCGTCAGCCTGGCCATGCTCCTGCGCATCGAGTGGGAGCGCCGCACTGCGCTGGGCACCGAGGAAATCGAATTCAGCGAGTCGGACTTCTTCGACGCCGAGGAGGTCAAGCATGCGCGGTAACGTCCTGATCATGGCTGGTGGCACCGGTGGCCACGTGTTCCCGGCCCTGGCCTGCGCCCGCGAGTTCAAGGCGCGCGGCTACGCCGTGCACTGGCTGGGCACCCCGCGCGGCATCGAGAACGAGCTGGTGCCGGCGGCCGGGTTGCCGCTTCACCTGATCCAGGTCAGCGGCCTGCGCGGCAAGGGCAAGCTGTCGCTGCTCAAGGCACCGTTCCAGCTGGTGCGCGCCCTGCTGCAGGCGCGCAAGGTGATGCGCGAGCTGCAGCCGGTCTGCGTGCTCGGCATGGGCGGCTATGTCACCGGTCCGGGCGGCCTGGCCGCGCGGCTGAATGGCGCGCCGCTGGTGATTCATGAGCAGAACGCCGTGGCCGGCACCGCCAACCGCAGCCTGGCGCCCTTCGCCCAGCGCGTCTGCGAGGCCTTCCCGAACACCTTCGGCAAGGCCGACAAGCTGCGCACCACCGGCAATCCGGTGCGCGAGGAACTGTTCCTCGAGACCCCGCGCGACGCCCTGGCCGGCCGCAAGCCGCGCCTGCTGGTGCTGGGCGGCAGCCTGGGCGCCGAGCCGTTGAACAAGCTGTTGCCCGCCGCGCTGGCCAAACTGCCGGCCGAGCTGCGCCCGCAGGTGTTCCACCAGGCCGGCAAGCAGCACGACCAGGTCACCGCGGAGCGTTATCGCGAAGCCGCGGTCGAAGCCGAGGTCGCGCCCTTCATCAAGGACATGGCCCGCGCCTACGCCTGGGCCGATCTGGTGATCTGCCGCGCCGGCGCGCTGACCGTCAGCGAGCTGGCCGCCGCCGGCCTGCCGTCGTTCCTGGTGCCGCTGCCGCACGCGATCGACGATCACCAGACCCGCAATGCCGATTATCTGGCGAAGGAGGGCGCCGCCATCCTTCTGCCGCAACATGCCACTGACGCGGACACGCTTGCCGCGCAGTTGACCGAGGTTCTGATGCACCCTGAAAAACTCGAGGCCATGGGCCGCACCGCGCGTAGCCTGGCCAAACCGGACGCCACCCGTACGGTGGTCGATATCTGCCTGGAGGTGGCCCGTGGCTAAGTCTCCCGCCGCTGCCCGTTCGGAAATCCGCCGCATGCGCCGCATCCGCCGCATCCACTTCGTCGGCATCGGCGGCGCCGGCATGTGCGGCATCGCCGAGGTGCTGCTGAACCTGGGCTACGAAGTGTCCGGCTCCGACCTCAAAGCCTCGGCCGTGACCGAGCGCCTGGAAAGCTTCGGCGCCACCGTGTACATCGGCCACCGCGCGGAGAACGCCGAGCAGGCCGATGTGCTGGTGGTATCCAGCGCCATCAACACTGCCAACCCGGAAGTGGCCACCGCCCTGGAACGGCGCATTCCGGTGGTGCCGCGGGCCGAGATGCTCGCCGAGCTGATGCGCTACCGCCACGGCGTGGCCGTGGCCGGCACCCACGGCAAGACCACCACCACCAGCCTGCTGGCCTCGGTATTCGCCGCCGGCGGCCTGGACCCGACCTTCGTCATCGGCGGCCGCCTGAACGCCGCCGGCACCAATGCACAGCTCGGCAGCAGCCGCTACCTGATCGCCGAGGCGGACGAGAGCGACGCCAGCTTCCTGCACCTGCAGCCGATGGTCTCGGTGGTCACCAATATCGACGCCGACCACATGAGCACCTACGGTGGCGATTTCAATGTACTGAAGAAGACCTTCGTCGAGTTCCTCCACAACCTGCCGTTCTACGGTCTGGCCGTGCTCTGCGTGGACGACCCGGTGGTGCGCGAGCTGCTGCCGCAGGTGGCCCGCCCGACCGTGACCTACGGCTTCGCCGAGGACGCCGACGTGCGCGCCATCAACGTGCGTCAGGAAGGCATGCGTACCTTCTTCACCGCCCTGCGTCCCGGCCGCGAGCCGCTGGATGTGTCGGTGAACATGCCGGGCAATCACAACGTATTGAACGCGCTGGCGACCATTGCCATCGCCACCGACGAGGGCATCGAGGATGCCGCCATCATCCAGGGCCTGTCGGGCTTCCAGGGCGTCGGCCGGCGCTTCCAGGTGTATGGCGAGCTGCCGGTCGACGGCGGCAGCGTGATGCTGGTCGACGACTACGGCCACCACCCGCGCGAAGTCGCCGCGGTGATCAAGGCCGTGCGTGGCGGCTGGCCGGAGCGTCGCCTGGTGATCCTGTACCAGCCGCACCGCTACAGCCGTACCCGTGACCTGTACGACGATTTCGTCCAGGTGCTGGGCGAGGTCAACGTGCTGCTGCTGATGGAGGTCTACCCGGCCGGCGAGGAGCCGATTCCCGGTGCCGACAGCCGTCACCTGTGCCACAGCATCCGCCAGCGCGGCCAGCTCGACCCGATCTATGTCGAGCGCGGCGCCGACCTGGCGCCGATCATCAAGCCGCTGCTGCGCGCGGGCGACATCCTGCTGTGCCAGGGCGCCGGCGATATCGGCGGCGTGGCCCCGCAACTGATCAAGCACCCGCTGTTCGCTGTTCAAGGTGAGTCGAAATGAGCCTGCATTCCACCCTCGATCCCAAGGCCTTCGGCCGCGTCGCCGTGCTGTTCGGCGGCAAGAGCGCCGAGCGGGCGGTGTCGCTGAAATCCGGCGCCGCCGTGCTGGAAGCGCTGCAGAGCGCTGGCGTGGATGCCTTCGGCATCGACGTCGGTGACGACTTCCTGCAGCGCCTGAGCGCCGAGAAGATCGACCGCGCCTTTATCGTGCTGCACGGCCGCGGCGGCGAGGACGGCTCCATGCAGGGCCTGCTGGAATGCGCCGGCATCCCCTATACCGGCAGCGGCATCCTCGCTTCGGCCCTGGCCATGGACAAGTTGCGCACCAAGCGCGTGTGGCTGAGCCTGGGCCTGCCGACGCCGAACCATGCGGTGCTGGCCTCCGAGGCCGATTGCCGCGCGGCCGCCAGTGAGCTGGGCTTCCCGCTGATCGTCAAACCGGCCCACGAAGGCTCCAGCATCGGCATGGCCAAGGTCGCCGATGTCGACGCGCTGATCAAGGCGTGGCAGGACGCCAGCCAGTACGACTCGCAGGTGCTGGTGGAGCAGTGGATCGCCGGCCCGGAATTCACCGTGGCCATGCTGCGCGGCCAGGTGCTGCCGCCGATCGGCCTGGGCACCCCGCACACTTTCTACGACTACGACGCCAAGTACCTGGCCAATGACACCCAGTACCGCATTCCCTGCGGCCTGTCGGCCGAGAAAGAGGCGGAGCTGAAGGAACTCACCGCACGCGCCTGCGAGGCCGTGGGCACTCAGGGCTGGGCGCGCGCCGACGTGATGCAGGACGCCAGCGGCCAGTTCTGGCTGCTGGAAGTGAACACCGTGCCGGGCATGACCGATCACAGCCTGGTGCCGATGGCCGCGCGTGCCGCCGGCCTGGATTTCCAGCAGCTGGTGCTGGCGATCCTGGCCGACAGCGTCGAGGCGAGGGGGTAAGTCATGGTCGCCACCGTCCGTCACCACTCGCAGCCGATAGGGGGCGCCAGCCGGCGTCAGCCCATCGCTGCGCGTGGCGCCAGCCGGATGGTGGCCAAGGAGCCGCTGGCCGCGCGCCTGCCCAAGCCGGACTTCGGCGGCCTGCTGGGCGCCTGCAAGCGCCTGGGCTGGCCGCTGCTGCTAGTGGCCCTGGGCCTGGGTACCTACGAGGGCGCCCAGCGCCTGCTGCCCTACGCCGACCGGCCGATCGCCCGGGTCAGCGTGCAGGGCGAGCTGAGCTACATCAGCCAGCAGGCGGTGCAGGAGCGCATCGCGCCGTTCGTCTCGGCCAGCTTCTTCACCGTCGACCTGGCCGGCATGCGTGCCGAACTGGAGCAGATGCCCTGGATCGCCCATGCCGAAGTGCGCCGGGTGTGGCCGGACCAGGTGTCGATCACCCTCGAGGAGCAGCTGCCGGTGGCCCGCTGGGGCGATGGTGCGCTGCTCAACAACCAGGGCCAGGCCTTCGCCCCGCGCGAGGCGGCCAACTACGAACACCTGCCGCTGCTGTCCGGGCCGCAGCGCGCCCAGCAGCAGGTGATGCAGCAGTACCAGGTGCTCAGCCAGCTGCTGCGGCCGCTGGGCTTCACCATCAGCAGCCTGGAGCTGCGCGAGCATGGCAGCTGGTTCATCAGTACCGCCCAGGGCGTGGAGATCCTCCTGGGTCGGGATCACCTGGTCGACAAGATGCGCCGGTTCGCCAGCATCCACGACAAGGTGCTCAAGCAGCAGATCGCGAATATCGCGCGCATCGACCTGCGCTACGCCAACGGCCTGGCCGTGGCCTGGCGCGCGCCGGTGGCGCCAACGGCGGCAGAAGCCGCCGCCGTGCAGAATTGAGGAGAAGGTAGAACCATGGCAAGCGTGCAGAGCGGCAAGATGATCGTCGGCCTGGATATCGGCACCTCCAAGGTGGTGGCGCTGGTGGGCGAGGTGACGGCCGATGGCGAGCTGGACATAGTCGGCATCGGCACCAGTCCGTCGCGCGGCCTGAAGAAGGGCGTGGTGGTCAACATCGAGTCCACCGTGCAGTCGATCCAGCGCGCCATCGAAGAGGCGCAGCTGATGGCTGGCTGCCGCATTCACTCGGCCTTCGTCGGCATCGCCGGCAATCACATCCGCAGCCTGAACAGCCACGGCATCGTCGCCATCCGCGACCGCGAGGTGAGCCCGGCCGACCTGGAGCGCGTGCTCGACGCCGCCCAGGCGGTGGCCATCCCGGCCGACCAGCGGGTGCTGCATACCCTGCCGCAGGACTACGTGATCGATAACCAGGAGGGCGTACGCGAGCCGCTGGGCATGTCCGGCGTGCGTCTGGAGGCCAAGGTGCATGTGGTCACCTGCGCCACCAACGCCGCGCAGAACGTCGAGAAGTGCGTGCGCCGCTGCGGCCTGGAAGTGGACGACATCATTCTCGAACAGCTGGCTTCCGCCTACTCGGTGCTGACCGAGGACGAGAAGGAGCTGGGCGTGTGCCTGGTCGACATCGGTGGCGGTACCACCGACATCGCCATCTTCGCCGACGGTGCGATCCGCCACACGGCGGTGATCCCGATCGCCGGCGACCAGGTCACCAACGATATTGCAATGGCATTACGCACCCCGACCCAGTATGCCGAGGAAATCAAGATTCGGTATGCTTGCGCCCTAGCCAAACTGGCCGGTGCAGGGGAAACCATCAAGGTCCCCAGCGTGGGAGACCGGCCACCGCGGGAGCTGTCCCGTCAAGCTCTGGCCGAGGTAGTCGAGCCCCGTTACGACGAGCTCTTCACCCTCATCCAGGCCGAGCTGCGGCGCAGCGGCTACGAGGACATGATCCCGGCCGGGATCGTCCTCACCGGCGGCACCGCCAAGATGGAAGGCGCCGTCGAGCTGGCCGAAGAGATCTTTCACATGCCGGTGCGTTTGGGCGTACCCCACAGCGTCAAGGGACTGACCGACGTCGTGCGTAATCCAATCTATTCCACAGGCGTGGGCCTGCTGATGTACGGGCTGCAGAAACAGTCCGACGGCTACCACGCGCCTGGAATTCAGTATGGCGATGAGCCCAAAACACCGGTGCTGGAGCGGCTTAAACGCTGGGTCCAGGGCAATTTCTGATGTGAAACCGCGGTAGCTGTAGGCGATAACTAAAAAGGAAGGAGAGGGGAAATGTTCGAGCTCGTAGATAACGTGCCGCAAAGTGCAGTGATCAAGGTGATCGGCGTGGGTGGCGGTGGCGGTAACGCCGTCAACCACATGATCAAGAACAACATCGAAGGCGTGGAGTTCATCTGCGCCAACACCGACGCGCAGGCGTTGAAGAACGTCGGCGCGCGTACCGTGCTGCAGCTCGGCCCGGGCGTGACCAAGGGCCTGGGTGCCGGTACCAACCCGGAAATCGGCCGTCAGGCCGCCATGGAGGACCGCGAGCGCATCGCCGAGGTGCTGAACGGCGCCGACATGGTCTTCATCACCACCGGCATGGGTGGCGGCACCGGTACCGGTGCGGCGCCGATCATCGCTGAAGTGGCCAAGGAGATGGGCATCCTCACCGTCGCGGTGGTGACCCGTCCGTTCCCGTTCGAAGGCCGCAAGCGCATGCAGGTCGCCGACGAGGGCATCCGGGCCCTGTCCGAATGCGTCGACTCGCTGATCACCATCCCCAACGAGAAGCTGCTGACCATCCTCGGCAAGGACGCCAGCCTGCTGTCTGCCTTCGCCAAGGCCGACGACGTGCTGTCCGGCGCCGTGCGCGGCATCTCCGACATCATGCAGCGTCCGGGCCTGATGAACGTCGACTTCGCCGACGTGAAAACAGTGATGGGCGAGATGGGCATGGCCATGATGGGTACCGGCTGCGCCAGCGGCCCGAACCGTGCCCGCGAGGCCACCGAGGCGGCCATCCGCAACCCGCTGCTGGAAGACGTCAACCTGCAGGGCGCCCGCGGCATCCTGGTCAACATCACCGCCGGTCTGGATCTGTCCCTCGGCGAGTACGCCGCGGTGGGCGAGATCATCGAGGCCTTCGCTTCCGAGCACGCCACCGTCAAGGTCGGCGCGGTGATCGATCCGGACATGCGCGACGAGCTGCACGTGACCGTGGTCGCCACCGGCCTGGGCGCGCGCATCGAGAAGCCGGTCAAGGTGGTCGACAACACCATCGCGGCGGCTGCCGTGGCCACTCCGGCTGCCTCGATCAGTGCCGCGCCGCGCGCTGCCGAGCAACCGGCCGTCAACTACAAGGACTACGAGCGCCCGACCGTTCAGCGCCAGAGCCTCGCCGGCAGTGCCGCCGCGGCCAAGCTGAACACGCAGGACGACCTGGATTATCTGGACATCCCGGCTTTCCTGCGTCGCCAGGCTGATTGATGCTGTCTATCAGGAGTATATCGGTGATTGGTGTTCAGCAAAGGGCGGTTCTGCTATCATCGCCGCCCATTGTTGAAAACAGTTCGCAACACGCGCACAAGCAGCCAATATGATCAGACAACGCACCCTGAAGAACATCATCCGAGCTACCGGCGTCGGCCTGCACTCGGGGGAGAAGGTTTACCTGACCCTCAAGCCGGCCCCGGTGGACACCGGTATCGTGTTCCGTCGCACCGATCTGGATCCGGTCGTGGAAATCCCCGCCCGCGCCGAGAATGTCGGTGAGACCACCATGTCGACCACGCTGGTCAATGGTGAGGTCAAGGTGGACACCGTCGAGCACCTGCTTTCGGCCATGGCAGGCCTGGGCATCGACAACGCCTACGTCGAGCTGTCGGCGTCAGAAGTCCCGATCATGGATGGCAGTGCCGGTCCCTTTGTATTCCTGATTCAGTCGGCTGGCCTGGAAGAACAGGAAGCACCGAAGAAGTTCATCCGCGTGCTGCGCGAAGTGACGGTGGAGGAGGGCGACAAGCGCGCCACCTTCCTGCCCTTCGACGGTTTCAAGGTGAGCTTCGAGATCGATTTCGATCACCCGGTGTTCCGTGGTCGCACCCAGACCGCCAGCGTCGACTTCTCCAGCACTTCCTTCGTCAAGGAAGTGAGCCGCGCGCGTACCTTCGGGTTCATGCGCGACATCGAGTTCCTGCGTTCGCAGAACCTGGCACTCGGCGGCAGCGTGGAAAACGCTATCGTGGTGGACGAGTTCCGCGTGCTCAACGAAGACGGCCTGCGTTACGAGGACGAATTCGTCAAGCACAAGATCCTCGACGCCATTGGCGACCTCTACCTGCTGGGCAACAGCCTGATCGGCGAGTTCCGTGGCTTCAAGTCGGGCCACGCGCTGAACAATCGTCTGCTGCGCACCCTGATCGAGCAGAAGGATGCTTGGGAAGTGGTGATCTTCGACGACGCCAGCACCGCGCCGATCTCCTACATGCGCCCGGTCGCGGCCGTGTAAGCAATACCCCTCCCTTCTGTTGTATTCAGGCCACCCTCGGGTGGCCTGTTTTTTTCCGGCTGCAGCCTCTGCGAGTCGACGGCTCAGTCGCGCTTGGCATTGCGCGCCAGGCGCTCCAGGGCGGCGCGCAGCTTGGGGTCGTCGATGCCCTCGGCGGCGCTGTTGAGGCTGTCGGCGGCGGCCGGCGACAACTCGACCTGGCGCTTGGTGGTGGCGACCTGCTGGTTCGGCGGGCGCACCTTGACCTGGATCTTCTGCAGTCCGGCGAATTCCGGCAGGGCCTGTAGCAGGCGCTGCAGGCGGCGTTGCTGGTAGTGCAGGCGGGTAGCCCAGTGGCCGTTGCTGGTCAGCAGCAGCAGGCAGCCGTCATGCCAGCTGGCCACCTGGCAGTGCTCGCGCGCCGCCGGCTCCAGTTGCTCCTCCACCAGCGCCTGCAGCCTGCCCAGGCGCTGGGCGGCGCTGAACAGCGCCTGCAGCGGCTTGTGCTCGCGCAGCAGGGCGTTGGGCGTCTTGGCGGGGATGGGGCGAAAGCTCATGGCGGTCTACCGGAAGGCGATGCACGCATGTTAGCAAAGGGCCTTGCAGCTGTCGGCGCTCGCCCCCATATAGCGAGGCGGGCCTGCTTGGCATATCCGGCGGGCTCGTGGGAGTTCGCCCTTTTCTCGCCAACGTTTCCGAGTAGAATGCCCCCTTTGCACGCAGCCGAGCCGGCTGCCGGGTCGCCTTCTGCGCCGCCCTCCATCCCCCAGAGTGGAAGAATCTGCCGATATGTTTGCGCCACTGTTGAAGAAACTCTTTGGAAGCAAGAACGAGCGTGAAGTCAAACGCATGCTCAAGACAGTGGCCGCGATCAATGCCCTGGAAGAACAGCTGCTAGGCCTGTCCGACGAGCAGCTCAAGGCCAAGACCGAAGAGTTCAAGGCGCGCCTGGCCAAGGGCGAGACCCTCGACCAGATCCTCCCGGAAGCCTTCGCCGTGGCCCGCGAGGCCGGCAAGCGGGTGATGGGCATGCGCCACTTCGACGTGCAGCTGATCGGCGGCATGACCCTGCACGAAGGCAAGATCGCCGAGATGCGTACCGGCGAGGGCAAGACCCTGGTGGGCACCCTGGCGGTGTACCTCAACGCCCTGGCCGGCAAGGGCGTGCACGTGGTCACGGTGAACGACTACCTGGCTCGCCGCGACGCCAACTGGATGCGCCCGCTGTATGAATTCCTCGGCCTGTCGGTCGGCGTGGTCACCCCCTTCCAGCCGCCGGAGGAGAAGCGCGCCGCCTACGCCGCCGACATCACCTACGGCACCAACAACGAATTCGGCTTCGACTACCTGCGCGACAACATGGCCTTCAGCCTGGAAGACAAGTTCCAGCGCGAGCTGAACTTCGCCGTGGTCGACGAGGTGGACTCCATCCTCATCGACGAAGCGCGTACCCCGCTGATCATCTCCGGCCAGGCCGAGGACAGCTCCAAGCTGTACATCGAGATCAACAAGCTGATCCCGCGCCTCAAGCAGCACATCGAGGAAGAGGAAGGCGTGGTCACCCAGGAAGGCCACTACAAGGTCGACGAGAAGAGCCGCCAGGTCGAACTCAACGAGGCCGGCCACCAGTACGTCGAGGAGATGCTCACCGCCGCCGGCCTGCTCGGCGAGGGCGAGAGCCTCTACTCCGCGCACAACCTCAGCCTGCTGACCCATGTCTACGCCGGCCTGCGTGCGCACAAGCTGTTCCATCGCAACGTCGAGTACATCGTGCAGAACGGCCAGGTGATCCTGATCGACGAGCACACCGGCCGCACCATGCCCGGTCGTCGCCTGTCCGAGGGCCTGCACCAGGCCATCGAGGCCAAGGAGGGGGTGAACATCCAGGCCGAGAGCCAGACCCTGGCCTCGACCACCTTCCAGAACTACTTCCGCCTGTACAAGAAGCTCTCCGGCATGACCGGTACCGCCGACACCGAGGCCTTCGAGTTCCGCCAGATCTACGGCCTCGACGTGGTGGTGATCCCCACCCACCGCGCGGTGGCGCGCAAGGACTACAACGACCTGGTCTACCTGACTCAGGACGAGAAGTACCAGGCGATCATCACCGACATCAAGGAATGCCAGGCCCAGGGCCGCCCGGTGCTGGTCGGCACCGCCTCGATCGAAACCTCCGAGTACGTTTCCAAGCTGCTCGAGCAGGCCGGCATCGAGCACAAGGTGCTCAACGCCAAGTACCACGAGAAGGAAGCCGAGATCATCGCCCAGGCCGGCCGCCCGGGCGCCGTGACCCTGGCCACCAACATGGCCGGTCGTGGTACCGACATCCTCCTGGGCGGCAACTGGGAGGCCGAGGTGGCCGCCCTGGAAGCGCCGAGCGAAGAACAGATCGCGCAGATCAAGGCTGACTGGCAGAAGCGCCACCAGCAGGTGATCGAGGCCGGCGGCCTGCACGTGATCGCCTCCGAGCGCCACGAATCGCGCCGCATCGACAACCAGCTGCGTGGCCGCGCCGGTCGCCAGGGCGACCCGGGCTCCAGTCGCTTCTACCTGTCGCTGGAAGACAACCTGATGCGCATCTTCGCCTCCGACCGGGTGAAGAACTTCATGAAGGCCCTCGGCATGCAGTCCGGCGAGGCCATCGAGCACCGCATGGTGACCAACGCCATCGAGAAGGCCCAGCGCAAGGTCGAGGGGCGCAACTTCGACATGCGCAAGCAGCTGCTCGAGTACGACGACGTGGCCAACGAGCAGCGCAAGGTGATCTACCACATGCGCAACAGCCTGCTGGCCGCGGACAACATCGGCGAAACCATCGCCGAGTTCCGCCAGGAAGTGCTCAACGCCGCCATCGACGCGCACCTCCCGCCGCAGTCGCTGCCCGAGCAGTGGGACATCGCCGGCCTGGAAGCCGCGCTGTACAGCGACTTCGGCCTCAAGCTGCCGATCCAGCAGTGGCTGGACGAAGACGACAAGCTGTACGAAGAGACCCTGCGCGAGAGAATCCTCGCCGAGCTGCTCGCCGCCTACCACGAGAAGGAAGATCTGGCCGGCGCCGAGGCCCTGCGCACCTTCGAGAAGCAGATGCTGCTGCGCGTGCTGGATGACCTGTGGAAGGACCACCTGGCCACCATGGACCACCTGCGCCACGGCATCCACCTGCGCGGCTATGCGCAGAAGAACCCCAAGCAGGAATACAAGCGCGAGTCCTTCACCCTGTTCCAGGAGCTGCTCGACTCGATCAAGCGCGACACCATCCGCGTGCTGTCGCATGTCCAGGTGCGCCGCGAGGACCCGGTCGAGGAAGAGGCGCGCCTGCGTCGCGAGGCCGAGGCCCTGGCCGAGCGCATGCAGTTCCAGCATGCCGAAGCCTCGGCCATGCCGATGGCCGAAGCCGCCGAGGCCGAAGGCGACCTGGCGGTGGCCGCCCCGGTGCGCAGCGAGCCGAAGATCGGCCGCAACGAGCCGTGCCCCTGCGGTTCCGGCAAGAAGTACAAGCACTGCCACGGCCAGCTGAGCTGACCGGCGCCGCGCCTGCTATATAGACAACGCCGCGACCGGCTCTGCCGCTCGCGGCGTTTTTCCACCTCCCGCTTCACTGCCCACGAAGGAGCGTTTCCTATGGCCGTCGGTCTCGGTCCCCTGCCCAAGCTGCACCCCGTTCCCGGTTTCGAACTCGGTATCGCCTCCGCCGGCATCAAGCGCCCGGGGCGCAAGGACGTGGTGGTGATGCGCTGCGCCGAGGGCTCGCGGGTGGCCGGAGTGACCACCACCAACGCCTTCTGTGCCGCGCCGGTGCTGGTCACCCGCGAGCGCATGGCCGGCGACGTACGCTTTCTGCTGACCAACACCGGCAACGCCAACGCCGGTACCGGCCCGGATGGCCTGGCCAATGCCCGTCGCACCTGCGCTGCGCTGGCCGCGCTGACCGGCGTGGACGAGAGCGCGGTGCTGCCGTTCTCCACCGGGGTGATCGGCGAGCCGCTGCCGGTGGCCAAGATCGAGGGCGCTCTGCAGGCCGCCCTGGACGATCTCGACGAAGACCACTGGGCCGAGGCCGCCACCGGCATCATGACCACCGACACCCTGCCCAAGGGCGCTAGCCGCCAGTTCCAGCACGACGGCGTGACCGTCACCGTCACCGGCATCAGCAAGGGCGCCGGGATGATCCGCCCGAACATGGCCACCATGCTCGGCTACATCGCCACCGACGCCAAGGTGGCGCGCGCCGTGCTGCAGGACCTGGTGCGCGACGCGGCGAACAAGTCGTTCAACCGCATCACCATCGACGGCGATACCTCGACCAACGACTGCTGCATGCTGATCGCCACCGGCCGGGCCGCCCTGCCGGAGATCAGCGAGGCCTCCGGCGAACTGTTCGCCAAGCTCAAGCAGGCGGTGCTGGAGGTGTTCATGGAAGTGGCGCAGGCCATCGTCCGCGACGGCGAGGGCGCCACCAAGTTCGTCACCGTCCAGGTCAACGGCGGCGGCAACCACCAGGAGTGCCTGGACGTGGCCTACGCCGTGGCCCACTCGCCGCTAATCAAGACCGCGCTGTTCGCCTCCGATCCCAACTGGGGGCGCATCCTCGCCGCCGTCGGCTATGCCGGCGTGCCCAACCTGGACGTGAGCAAGATCGACGTGTTCCTCGGCGACACACGCCAGGGCGAGGTGCGCATCGCCAGCCAGGGCGGCCGTGACGCCAGCTACACCGAGGCCCAGGGCGCGGCCGTGATGGCCCGCGAGGAGATCGGCATCCGCATCGAGCTGGGCCGTGGCTCCTGCAGCGAAACCATCTGGACCACCGACCTGTCCCACGAATACGTCAAGATCAACGCCGAGTACCGTACCTGAGCGGCCGGGCCGGGGTATCCCCGGCCTATATCTCGCCGGCATTCCGCAGATTCATGGGCCCATGCGCAGGTGGAATTGTCCGCATGCGCCCGGCGCGCGTACGCTCCGTACACAAGCCCCACAGGAGAACGACATGCCTCTCAAGCTGGTGATCGGTGACAAGAACTACTCCTCCTGGTCGCTGCGTGCGGCCCTGGTCCTGGAGCTGACCGGCGAACCCTACGAGGAAATCCTCGAGCGCCTGTACCGGCCGGACAGCCGCGCCCGCCTGCTGGCCCATTCGCCGACCGGAAAGGTGCCGGTGCTGTACACCGAGGAAGGCCCGATCTGGGATTCCCTGGCGATCGCCGAATACCTCGCCGAGTACTGCCCCGAGGCGCACCTGTGGCCGCGTGGCCAGTATGCCCGCGCGGTGGCGCGCAGCGTCTGCGCCGAGATGCACAGCGGCTTCGTCGCCCTGCGCAGCCACATGTCCATGGACCTGGCGCGCGACCAGGCCCTGACCGAGGTGCCTGCCGAGGTCCAGGCCGACATCGATCGCGTGTGCCGCCTGTGGGCCGACTGCCGCCAGCGCTTCGGCCAGGACGGCCCCTTCCTGTTCGGCCACGCCAGTATCGCCGACGCCTTCTACGCACCGGTGGCGGCGCGCCTGCGCAGCTACCGGGTGAGCCTGCCGACAGAGGCCGCCGCCTATGTCGAGACCATCTACCGCTGGCCGGCCTTCCAGCGCTGGTACCAGGCGGCGCTGCAGGAGGTTGCGGGGTGAAACGCATTCATGTGGCCGCCGCGGTGATCCGCGGCGCGAACGGCCGGGTGCTGATCGCCAAGCGCCCGCAGGACAAGCACCAGGGCGGCCTCTGGGAATTCCCCGGCGGCAAGGTGGAGGCGGGCGAGGCGGTCGAGAGCGCCCTGGCCCGTGAGCTGGCGGAGGAACTGGGGATCCGCGTGGAGGCGGCCCGACCGCTGATCCAGGTGCACCACGACTACCCGGACAAGCAGGTGCTGCTGGATGTCTGGGAGGTTTCATCCTTCACTGGCGAGCCGCACGGTGCCGAAGGCCAGCCGCTGGCCTGGGTCGATTGCCGCGAGCTGCTCGACTACGAGTTTCCCGCGGCCAACCAGCCGATAGTGGCGGCGGCGCGTCTGCCCGACAGCTACCTGATCACCCCGGAGGGCCTGGAGCCCGCCGAGCTGCTGCGAGGCGTGCGCGCGGCCCTGGCCGCCGGTATCCGTCTGATCCAGCTGCGTGCGCCGAACATGTTCGACCCGCAGTACCGCGACCTGGCGGTGGACATCCAGGGCCTGTGCGCCGGCAAGGCTCAGCTGATGCTCAAGGGGCCGCTGGAGTGGCTGGGCGACTTCCCCGCCGCCGGCTGGCACCTGACCGCCGCGCAGCTGCGCCAGTACGCGGCCAATGGCCGGCCTTTCCCCGGCCAGCGCTGGCTGGCCGCCTCCTGCCACGATGCCGAGGAGCTGGCCCTGGCCGCGCGCATGGGCGTGGATTTCGTCACCCTGTCGCCGCTGCAGGCGACCCAGACCCATCCGGACGCCACGCCGCTGGGCTGGGACAAGGCGGCCGAGCTGCTGCGCAGCAGCAACCTCCCGGCCTACCTGCTCGGCGGTGTCGGCCCGCAGGACCGCGAGCGCGCCTGGCGCGCCGGCGCCCAGGGCGTGGCCGGCATCCGCGCGTTCTGGCCGCTCTAGGCCTCAGTCGTCCTGGCGCGCCGCCTGCCAGAGTACCTCGCCGATGCCCTGGCGGCGGGCGATCAGCCGGGCAGCGACGAACAGCAGGTCGGACAGGCGATTGACGTAGGCCATGCCCACCGGGCGCAGCGGCTCCACCGCGTTGAGGTGCTGGCAGCGGCGCTCGGCGGTGCGCGCCAGGCTGCGGCAGACATGGGCCTGGGCGATCAGGCGCGAACCGCCGGGGAGGATGAAGTTCTCCAGTGGGCCGAGCTCCTCGTTCCAGCGGTCGATGGCCTCTTCCAGGCGTTGCACCTCGTTTTCCTGCAGGGCCTGGTAGTCGGGCATGGCCAGCTCGCCACCGAGGTCGAACAGGCGGTGCTGGCAGGGCGCCAGGACCTCGCCGATTTCCCTCAGTCCCGGCCATTGGCTCTGCTGCTCGGCGAGGTCCGCCAGCAGCAGGCCGAGCTGGCTGTTGAGGTTGTCCAGCTCGCCCATGGCCTCCACCCGCGGGTGGTCCTTGCCCACCCGGCGGCCGTCGGCCAGGCCGGTCTCGCCCTTGTCGCCGGTCTTCGTGTAGATCTTGCTCAGTCGGTAACCCATCTCAGTGACTCATGCCTTCGTTTGCGGGGGCCAGCGGCAGGCGCAGGGTGAAGCAGGTGCCCTGACCCTGGGTGGAATGCACTTCCATCTGGCCCTTGTGGTTGTTGGTGACGATGAAGTACGACACGGACAGGCCCAGGCCGGTGCCCTGGCCGACTTCCTTGGTGGTGAAGAAGGGCTCGAAGATGCGCTTGCGCACGGCCTCGGGCATGCCGATGCCGTTGTCCTCCACCTGGATTTCCGCCCAGGGCGGGCTGAGTCGGGTGCGCAGGACGATGCGCCCGGGCTCGTCCTCGTCGTCGCGCTGGTGGATGGCCTGGGCGGCGTTCTTCAGCAGGTTGAGGATCACCTGCTCCAGCTCGTTGGCGGTGGCCGGCACCGGCCCCAGCTGCGGGTCGAAGTCGCGCTCGATGGCGATCGCCTTGAAGTCGAAGCTCTCGGTCAGGTCGAAGTCGTTGCCGGCGATCTCCACGGCCTGGTCGATCAGCGCCGGCAGGTCGCAGGGCAGCAGCTGGCGGTTGCTGCGGCGGCTGAAGGCGAGCATGTGGCTGACGATCTTGGCGGCGCGCGAGCCGGCCTGCTGTATGCCGTCGAGCAGCTGGGGGATCTCGCGGGCCTGCAGGTAGGCGGTGACATCGTCCAGGGCGATGCCGACTTCCACGGCCTGCTCCTGGTTCTTCACCAGCTCCGGCGACAGGCGCCGGCGGATGTTCTGCACGTTGTGCAGGATGGCGCCCAGCGGGTTGTTGATCTCGTGTGCCATGCCGGCGGCCAGGCCGCCGACCGAGAGCATCTTCTCCGACTGCACCATCATCTCCTCCAGTGACAGACGCTGGGTGATGTCGTCGATGCGGATCACCACGCCGCGGCCGCCGGCCCCCATCAGCGGGTAGAAGGTCAGGTCGTAGTGGTGCGGTTCCTCGTCGCGCTGCCAGGTGACCCGCTCGATCTTCTCCACCTTGTGCCGCTCGGCGGTGCGCTTGAGCTGCGGCAGGAAGGGCTTGAGCGAGGGGAAGGCGAGGAACACCGGCTGGTTCAGCGCCTCGTCCAGCGGCGTGCCGGAGAGGGCGCTGGCCTCCTGGTTCCACTGGGTGACGTAGAGCTGGTCGTCGAGGGCGATCAGCGCCGAGGGCATGGAGTCGATGATGTTGTTCAGGTAGTTCTGGAAGCCGGTGAGCTTCTTCTCGATCTTGCTGCGCACCTGCACTTCCAGCTCCAGCTTGCGGTTGGAGTGGCGGGTCTCCTCGGCCAGGCTCTGCGCCTGGGCGAAGGCGCTCTCGGCGTCGTCGCGGGCGCGCTTGAGCTGCTGTTCGCGAGCCTCCATGCGGCTGAGCATGGTGTTGAAGGCGTCGGCCAGGCTGCCGATCTCGTCCTGGTTGCCGCGGGCGGCGCGCAGCGAGTAGTTCTCCTCGCGGGTGACCTGGCGCGACAGCTCCTCCAGCTTGCGGATCGGCCGGGTGATCAGGCGGCGCACCTGGCGGGCGATCAGGGTCCAGAGCAGCACGCTGAACACCAGGATGATCGCGCTGGCGGTCACGGTGCCGGTGTAGAAGGCGCCGGGCAACTCGCTGGAGGCCACCAGCAGCAGGCGTCCTGGGGCCTTGTCCGGCTGCGGCAGGTCGATCACCTGGGTGGCGCGGAACTCGCCCTGGCGCCAGTGCTCCAGCTCGTCGCTACGAGATGGCAGCTGCAGGGGCTGGCCCAGCTGCAGTTCGGCCAGGCGGTTGCCCTGGCCGTCATAGAGGGCGGCGGCGCGCAACGGCGCGTACTGGTCGAGGCGTGCCAGCAGGGTGCGCGCGGACTCCGGCGAGGACAGCGCCGGGCCACTCAGCTCGGGGCTGGCGATCAGCCGGCCGAGGGTGTGCAGGGCCTGCGGGGCGACGCTTTCCTGGGAGATCCAGTAGGCCGCGCTTATGAAGGTCAGGTTGGCCACCAGCATCACCGTGGCCAGCAGCACCAGCAGGGCGGCGAGCAGCTTGCGGCCGACCGGCAGGTTGTCGAGGCGCTGGCGCAGGCGGGTCAAGGGCGCGGCTTCCAATGCAGGGCGGAGGGGGCAGGGTAGCGCCCGATCAGGACAGGGGCAATCCGCGGGCGTGCAGGTGCGCGCGCAGGCGCAGCAGCAGCGCCTGCAGCTGCGGCACGGGCAGGTGCAGGTGCTCGGCCTCCTGGCAGGCATGGCCGAGCAGGTAGGCGATCTCGGTGCGGCGGCCGTGGGCCACGTCCTGATACATGGAGGAGTAGTTGGCGGCGGTGCCGTCGATCACCCGCAGCACCTCGTCGTGCAGGCCCGCGGCGGCTGCATGCTGGCCGGCGGCGCGCAGCAGCTCGGCCAGCTCGGCGCAGAGTCCGGAGACTTCCCCGGGCCAGTCGCGCAGGCCGCCGTTGCGGCAGTCGTGCAGCACGGTCAGGGGATTGATCGCGCAGTTCAGCGCCAGCTTGCGCCAGAGCTTTTCGAGAATCTGTGCCGTCCACTGGTGGGGAATGCCGGCGCCGTGCAGCTCATCCAGCCAGGCTGGGGCCTGCGGCTGGCCCGGTACGCCCAGCCAGGTGTGGCCGCGGCCGGCGAACACCACACGGAAGGCGTCCTCGCGAAAGGCGCCCTCGGTGCTGGAGGCGAAGATGCAGCGTACCCGTGGTAGGCGCGCGGCCACTGCTTCCTGGCTGCCCAGGCCGTTCTGCAGGAGGATCAGTTCGGCGCCGGGAGCCAGGCGCGGTGCCAGGCTGGCGGCGGCTTCCTCGGCGTCATAGGCCTTGCAGGCCAGCAGCAGGCGGCGGATGGGCATATCGCTGTGCGGGGTTTCCGCTGTGATGGGGTGCAGACTGGCCTGGCCGTCTTCGATCAGGGTCAGGCCACCGGCGGCGCGGTAGCGGGTCAGTGCGGCCTGGTCGCGCAGGATCAGGCGTACCGGCAGGCCGGCGCGAGCCAGGCGGGTGGCCCACAGGCTGCCCAGACTGCCGGCGCCGAGGATGTGCCAGCCGTTCACTTCTGCAACGGCAGGCGCACCGCGCCGACCCGGCCGCTGGCGTAGGAGTCTGGCAGCAGGCGGCTGGCTTCGGCGAGCAGTTGCTGGGGATCGATCGGCAGGGCCTTGGCGTCCAGGCCGACCAAGGCGATGCCGGCCTTGAGGCTGATGAAGCCTTCGCTGGTCTTGAAGGCCTTGAGGTTGAGGCCTTCGTGCAGGCGCTTGAAGCTGCTCGGCGAGCACTCCTGCAGGTCATCGAGCAGGGCGATCATGCCGAAGTGGGTGTCGTCGACCCGGGTCAACACGTCCAGCGGCCTCACCAGCTGCTGCAGGCGCCGCGCCACGCCGTGCAGCACCTCGTTCCAGAAGCCGTTGCCATACTGGCGGCGCAGCGCCTCGCCCTCCTGCAGGCCGATCAGCAGGTAGCACACGGCGCCGCCGCGCGACTCCACCTGGCGCAGGCTGTCCTGCAGCTTCTGCTGCAGGTAGCGCGGGTTGCCCAGGCCGGTCAGCGGGTCGACCAGGTTGCGCTGCTCCAGGCTGGCGATGTTCTGCGTGAGCATGCGGTTTTCGTTGAGCAGGCGCTGCAGGGTATTGCACAGGCGGTCGGCGGCGTACACGCGCGGCACCAGTTGCTCGTTCATCGCAGCCTTGCTGATGAAGTCGTCGACGCCGCGGTCGAAGGCCTCCACCAGCACGTTCTCGCCCTCCTTGCCGGTGAGCAGGATCACGTAGGTGTAGTGCTCGGCCGTCTCGTCCAGCTGGCGCACCCGTCCGGTCAGCTCCAGGCCGTCCATCTCCGGCATCAGCCAGTCGGCCAGCAGCACGCTGGCGGGGCGTTTTTCCAGCAGGCGCAGGGCTTCGGCGGCGCTGCTGGCGAAGCGCACATCCTGGTAACCGGCCTGGCTCAGGGCGCGGCCGATCATGGCACTGGAGAACTTGGCATCGTCCACCACCAGGATGCTGAGATGGGGGTTGGGCATTGAGGGTGCTCGCTGGAAGAGATGGGGGCGCCGCAGCAGGGCCGAACGGCGTGTATCAGTCTGGTTATAATGGGCGCGCCATTTTTATCGTCAAGTCAGGCGCGCTCGGTCCGTGAGGGCGATCGCGCCGTCCATCAGGAGCAAAGCCATGCCTTCGTTCGACGTGGTGTCGGAACTGGACAAGCACGAACTGACCAACGCGGTCGACAACGCCATCAAGGAACTCGACCGCCGTTTCGATCTGCGCGGCAAGTGCAGCATCGAAAGCAAGGACAAGACCCTCACCCTGACCGCCGAGGCCGAATTCATGCTCGAGCAGATGCTCGACATAGTGCGCAGCAGCCTGATCAAACGCAAGATCGACTGCCAGTGCATGGAGACCAAGGACGCCTACGCCTCCGGCAAGGTGATGAAGCAGGAAGTGACCTTCCGCGAGGGCATCGACAAGGAGCTGGCGAAGAAGATCGTCGCCCTGATCAAGGATGCCAAGCTCAAGGTGCAGGCCGCCATTCAGGGCGAGCAGGTGCGCATCACCGGCAAGAAGCGCGACGACCTGCAGGAGGCCATCGCCCTGCTGCGCGGCCAGGACCTGGGCATGCCGCTGCAGTACAACAACTTCCGCGACTGAGGGAACCCGGGCGCTGCTGCGCCGTCCCATGCTCACACCCTTCGCCGCCATGGTTCGCCATGGCGGTGTCGTTTCTGCAGTCCGAAAAGAGGAGGGAAACCATGCAGATCGAATTCGAGCAGCTGACCCGATTGTCCGAGAGCTGGTGGCCCGTGCTGCTGGAGTATGGCGGCAAGCTGGCCCTGGCCCTGCTGACCCTGGCCCTGGGCTGGTGGCTGATCAACCGCCTGAGCCTGCGTCTGCAGCGCCTGATGGGCGGGCGCAAGGTGGATCGGGCGCTGACCAGTTTCATCGGCAGCCTGAGCAATATCCTGCTCAAGGTGCTGCTGCTGGTCAGCGTAGCGTCCATGGTCGGTGTCTCCACGGCCTCCTTCGTCGCCGCCATCGGTGCCGCCGGCCTGGCTATCGGCCTGGCCCTGCAGGGCAGCCTGGGCAACTTCGCCGGCGGCGTGCTGATCCTGCTGTTCCGGCCGTTCCGCATCGGCGACTGGATCGAGGCGCAGGGCGTGTCCGGCAGCGTCGACAGCATCCAGATCTTCCACACCACGCTGAAGACCGCCGACAACAAGGTGGTGGTGGTGCCCAACGGCAGCCTGTCCAACGGCAACATCGTCAACTACTCGCGCGAGGCCGTGCGGCGGGTGGATATCAACCTCGGCATCGATTACGCCAGTGACATCCGCCAGGCTCGCGAGGTGTTGCTGGAGATCGCCCGCGACCCGCGCGTGCGCCAGGAGCCGGCGGCCCCGCAGGTGGTGGTGACCGGCCTGGGCGACAACGCGGTGGCGCTGTCCCTGCGTGTCTGGGTGGCCACGGCGGATTACTGGCCGGTCAGCTTCGAGTTCATCGAGCAGGCCAAGGAGCGCCTGGAGCGCGTGGGCATCGGCATCCCCTTTCCGCAGCGGGTGGTGCACCTGATCCAGCAGTGAAACGCAGAGGCCGGCTGGTGCCGGCCTCGTTCATTTCTGCGCTGCGCCCTCCGGCGGCACGCCGTTGCTGCGTTCGCGGTGTTCGCGTCCCCACTGCAGGAGGATCAGCAGCAGGGTGGGGATGCCGAGCAGGGCGGTGGCGAGGAAGAACTGGGCATAGCCGGCCTTCTCCACCATGACTCCCGAATAGCCGCCGACCAGGCGCGGCAGCAGCAGCATGATGGAGCTGAGCAGGGCGTACTGGGTGGCGGAGAACTTCAGGTTGGTCAGGCTCGACAGGTAGGCGACGAAGGCGGCGGTGGCCAGGCCGGAGCTGAGGTTGTCGAGGGTGATGGTGAGCACCAGCATCAGCATGTGCGGGTCCAGCACCTGCAGTAGCTGGCTGACCGTCTGTTCGGCGTAGCGCGCCGGCTCGGCCACCGCGCCGAGGCCGGAGAGGGTGGCGAACAGCAGGTTGGTGCCGGCCGAGGCGGCGCCGCCCAGCAGCAGGATCGGCAGGATGCCGAAGCGCACGATCAGCAGGCCGCCGAGGGCGGCGCCGAGCAGGGTCATGACCAGGCCGAACAGCTTGCTGACGCTGGCGATCTGGCTCTTGGCGAAGCCCATGTCGATGTAGAAGACATTGGCCATCACCCCCATCACCGTGTCGGACATGCGATAGGTGGCGATCAGCCCGAGCAGCAGCAGCGCCTGCCAGCGGTAGCGCAGGATGAAGTCGTTGACCGGCGTCAGCACCGGCGCCAGGCCGCGGCGGCCCATGCGCGACAGGCACACGGCGGTGAGGATGGTGTAGAGCAGGAAACGCAGGGTGGCGCGGTCCTCGCGCAGCAGCTCGCCCAGGCCGATGTCGCCGCTGAACAGCAGGACGATGTCGCTGCGGAAGAACTGGGTGAACATGGCCGGCACCGACACCAGCAGCACGATCAGCACCAACACTGAGGCCAGCTGGCGGTACAGGCCGTAGCGCGCCGCCGCCATCTGCGTCTGCAGCGGCACCGGCGGCTCGCGCATCCACAGGGTGGTGACCAGGCCCGGCAGCATCAGCAGGGCGAACAGCAGGTAGGTGCTGGCCCAGGCCCCGTGCTGGTAGCCGGCGCCGGGGTCGCCGAACCAGCCGGCGAAGTACAGGGCGCCGGCGGTGGCCAGCAGGGCGGCGACCCGGTAGCCGGCCATGTAGCTGGCGGCCAGGGCGGCCTGGCGGGTGTCGTCGACGATCTCCAGGCGGTAGGCGTCCACCGCGATGTCCTGGGTGGCCGAGGCGAAGGCCACCACCACCGCCACGCCGATCAGCCAGGACAGATGCTGCTGCGGGTCGCACAGGGCCATGCCGATCAGGCCCAGGGCCACCAGTCCCTGCGACAGCACCAGCCAGGAGCGGCGCCGGCCGAGGCGGCCAAGCAGCGGCAGGCGCCACTGGTCGAGCATCGGTGCCCACACCCATTTGAACGCGTAGGCCAGGCCGATCAGGCTGGCGTAACCGATGGTCTGGTGCGCCACGCCGGCCTCGCGCAGCCACACCGAAAGGGTGGAAAACACCAGCATGTACGGCAGGCCGGCGGCGAAGCCCAGCAGCAACAGGGCCAGGGCGGCCGGGTGGGCATAGGTGGCGAGGGCGGCGCGCCAGGTTCTACGGGGCATGGGGCTGGTCGGGAGTTCGGGCAAAGGGCGCACTCTAACCCTTTGCCTCCATCGGGCGCCAGCCGTGGCGGCGCATGTCGACCCGCTCGTTGCGGATGCTCAGGCCTTCGGCGCGCAGGCGTGCACGCTGCTCGTCGCCGGAGGGGGTGCCGGCCGCCAGGCTGAGGCGGCCGCCGGCGCCGAGCACGCGGTGCCAGGGCAGGCGGGTGTCGTCCGGCAGCTGGCTGAGGGTGCGCCCCACCCAGCGCGCGGCGCGCCCGAGGCCGGCCAGGGCGGCCAGCTCGCCATAGCTGATCACCTTGCCCGCGGGGATGGCCGCCAGCACCAGGTACAGTGCTGCCCGCCGCCCTTCGGCGCTTGCCGTGGGCTCCAGGGCTGGTGCATGTTCTGCTGCATCGTCTTTGCGCGGTGTTCTGGCCATGTCGTTGCGCGTCCTGCTGTCCCTGTTGCTGCTGAGCCTGGCCCTGCCGGCGCGGGCCGACACCGTGTGGCTGAATAACGGCGACCGCCTGAGTGGCGAGATCCTGCTGCTCGATGGCGGCAAGCTGGCGCTGAAGACCAAATATGCCGGGCGGGTGCTGATCGACTGGAAGGATATCGATACCCTGGCCACCGACAAACCCCTGATGCTGCGTCGTAATGGTCTGGACAGTGAGAGCGCCCGCGAGTTGCAGGCGGCCGGCCCGGGCCTGGTACGGATAGTCGATGGCCGCAGCGAGACGGTGGCGCTGGCCAGCATCGAGCGCCTGGTTCCGCCGCGCCCGCTGCTCGAGGATCGCATCTGGGAAGGCAACCTGGATGCCAAGCTGGACATGGAGCGCAACCAGGATCGCACCGACGAGTGGAAGCTCAAGGGCAACACCCGCGTCGAGCATGGGCGCTGGCGCCACGTGCTGCGCGGCGAGCTGGAACACGAGAAGGAGAACGGCGAGAAGACCGAGGACAACTGGGAGCTGGAGTATGACCTCGACCGCTTCCTCACCCAGCACTGGTTCTGGCGCGTCGGCTACGAGCAGAGCGAGGACCAGTTCGAACAGATCAACCGCCAGCGCATCTACGGCAGCGGGCCGGGCTATCGCTTCTGGGACAACGAGCTGGGCCGCCTCGACCTGATCACGCAGTTCAACCGCATCGAGCTGTATAGCGTTCTGGGTGATCGCAGTTTCGATAGCTGGTCGCTGGAGTGGGACTACAAGCGCCTGCTCTGGGGCACCCGTCTGGAGTTTTACACCACCGCGGAGGTGCAGGTGCCCCGGGTCAGCGAGATCGACTACGTGTTCGACGGCGAGGCGGGCCTGCGCTATCGCCTCAACGACTGGGCGCGGCTGTCCCTGTTGTACGAGCTGAACCAGCTGCGCGGCCTGGGCAACACCTTCTCCGATCGCCACTACCTGATCGGTTTCGGGGTCGGCTGGTAGTGGTCCAGGCTGAACTTGAAGTGGCTTTGCGCGGTCTGTGCTTGCTCAGACGGTGCGCATGCGGATAATGCGCGCCTTTTTCCAGCCAAGCCCTGTCCGTGCCCATGATGCCCTCTCGTACCCTGCTTGCCCTTGTCCTCGCCACCCTGTCCGCTCCTGCGCTGGCCGATACTGTCTGGCTGAAGAACGGTGACAAGCTCAGCGGCACCATCCAGCTGTTCGACGGCGGCAAGCTGCTGCTGAAGACCGAGTACGCCGGCAACATCACCCTGGATGTAGACAAGATCGCTACCCTGGAGAGCGACCGGGAGCTGCTGGTCAAGCACGGCGACTTCGTCGGTGAGCGCGCCAAGTCGCTGAAACCGGCCGGGCCGGGGCAGGTCGAGCTGGTCAATGGCTCCGCGCCGAAAGTGGTCGATCTGGCCGCGATCAGCCAGATGCTGCCGCCCAAGCCACTGGTGCAGGACCTGACCTGGAGCGGCAGCCTGGATTTCTCCGCCGACTACAAGCGTGCCGAGAACGACATCAAGGACTATGACATCGACCTCGACACCAAGGCCCGGCATGGCGCCTGGCGGCACGGCATCGCCGCCGAGTACGACCATGAGACCAAGGACGACCAGCGCAAGACCGACCGGGTGGAGCTGAGCTACGACCTCGATCGCTTCCTCGGCGAGAAGTTCTTCTGGCAGGGCCAGCTCAAGTACAGCCACGACCGCATCGAGGAGCTGGAGACCCAGCGCACCTTTGGTACCGGCCCCGGCTACCAGTTCTGGGACGACCAGCTCGGCGCCTTCTCCATGGCCGGGCTGCTAAACCGCAACGACTTCGTGTTCGCCGACGGCAGCAGCGAGCACTTCAACTCGGCGGCCATGGAGTGGGACTACCGCCGCTACCTGAGCGGCAAGACCCTGGAGCTCTACACCCAGGGCGAGCTGGGTGCGCCCTTCGTCGATGAGGTCGACTACATCATCGATGCCGAGGCCGGCCTGCGCTACAAGCTCAACAGCTGGGCGGCCCTGAGCCTGAAGACCGAGTGGGACAAGGTGGCCAGCCAGTACGGCGATACCAACGAACGGCGCTATCTGATCGGTCTGGGCGTGGGCTGGTAAGGGGCGCGCCGCGAGCCTCAGTCGTATTCGGCCTCGGCATGCTCGCCCAGTAGCCGCCGCTGGCGCGGCGTACAGGCGGCCAGCACCGCCGGATCGAAGCGCCAGGTCAGGTAGGGCGAAAACTTCTGCGCCACCATGCGCCGGCCATAGTGGATCTGCAGCAGGTAGCGACTGCGGTCCGCTGTGCGGTTGCGGCTGCCGGCGTGCCACAGCTCGCTGCGCAGGAACAGCACATCGCCGGCCCGGCACAGTACGGGTTGTGCCGGGCGCCCGCGCCAGCAGCGCTCACCTGCGCGTGGCGGGCGTCCGGCGCGGTGGCTGCCGGGGATCACCAGGGTCGGGCAGAGCTCCTCGTCGATGTCGCTGAGGTACAGCTGCGCCGTGCAGATCTGCATCGGCAGGCGGAAGGCGGGATCTTCCAGCAGGGTTTGCGGCAGCTCCATCAACAGGTAGTCGAGGTGCAGGCCGGCACCGATGAAGCCGGGGTGGCAGCGCCAGGCCGTCTGCCCTATCACATGGCAGTCGGCGCCGAGCGCCGCCTCTGCCAGCTCGATCACCCCCGGTAGGTCGAGATAGGGCAGCCACAGGGGATCGCGGTTGAATACGCACTTGTAGTGGTCGACCAGGCCGCTGTAGTCCCAGTGCTGTGGCCGCAGCTCGTCGATGGCCGCGCGCAGCGCGGCGACCCGACCGGCATCCACGACGCCGGGCAGCAGGGCGAAGCCCTGATCGTGCAGTGCCTGCAGCTGTCCTGTGCTGGACTTGTCCACGCCCGTGCTCCGGCAACCCACCCATGATCATGCTGGCATGCCAGGGCGAACTTGAGAAATCGCGGGCAAAAAAAGACCCGGCAAAGTGCCGGGTCAATAACCGTGATTAGCCTGATGAGGAGATAATCTGAAGAGTCCGACTGCTGTGGCCCCTTGAGCTTATCGGCTGATCTCGCGACCAGTTGCGGTAATAATAACAATTCTCATTTTTGCGTCAATACCTGGATGAGAATTATTTTCGACTGGTTGGCAGAACGCCGGAAAACAAAACCCCGGCCTGGGCCGGGGTCTGGTCACAGGCTATCGCCGTCAGGCCGGCTGCAGCTGGGCGCGCAGCTGGGTCACTTCCTTGTTCATCAGGTCGATGCGCCGGGCCATGCTTTCGATCAGGCTGTGGGCGATGCGCGGGTTGCTCTGCATCAGGCTGAGGAACTGGTCCTTGGGGATCACCATCACGGTGCACGGCTCGCTGGCGATCACCGTGGCGCTGCGCTTCTCGCGGGTGAACACGGCCATGGCGCCGAAGATCTCGTCCTTCTGTACGTCGCCGACCTTCTGGCCGTCGACCCAGGCTTCGGCGTGACCCTCGATGATCACGAACACATGGTCGGCGTCGTCACCCTGGTGGATCAGCTCCTCGCCGGCGGCGAAGTGCTGGAAGCCGGTGGCCGGGCGGATTTCCGGCTGCTTGAGGCGGGCCAGGGCATCGGAGAGCAGGGCGGTGTGGCCGATCAGGTACTGGATGAACAGCTCCTGGCGCTGCTCGCTACCATAGATGTGCTTGAACACATCGCTGCGGGCATAGGGCACCAGGGTCAGTTGCTCTTCGCTGCTGTAGCGGCAGCTCGGCAGGTCGATGCCCTGGCGCAGGCCGACCAGGTCGCCTTCCTGCAGATAGAACAGCGGGCGCTCGTCGACCTGGGCGTGCAGCAGGCCGTTCTCGATGATGTACAGCTGGTTGCCGGGCAGTATCTTGGCCAGGTCGTCGACCTGTTCCAGACGCAGGGGGGCACCGCTGGGCTGCAGCCCGTCGAGCAATTGTGCGGGAATGCTCTGCAGGCGTTGGATCAGCTGGTCGGCGTAGGCCGGTTGCTCCCCGAGTAGATACATGACGGTAATTCCTTGAACTGGCTGGGCTGACGATAAGGCACGCGGGTAGCGGCAACAATAGGGGGCGGCTCGATACAGGTAAATGCCGCCGCTCGGAGGTTGTGAGCTAGCTCTTGTTGCTCTCGTTCAGCTGGCCGTTCAGCCTCGCCTTGAGGCTTGGCGGCAATTCGTTCCAGTGCACGTCCAGCAGGGCGCCCTCGATCGCGTAGAGCAGCACCTTGGAGGCGCGAAAGCCGCGTGCACGCACGGCCCGGTAGGCGTCGACGGCGCCCAGCCGGCGCAGGTCGTTGGCGCTGTGGATGCCCACTGCATGCAGCCACTGCGCCGAAGTCTTGCCCAGGTTCTTCAGGTGTTGCAGTTCATCGTTCATTGCGCCTCCTGGCAGTGCTGCGCAGTCACGGATGAGGTGGATTCGGAAAGCCTGCGAGAAAGTGTAGCGGCCAGCGCACAAAACGCTTCTGCTGCCCGTCGCCCCAGGCCTGTCGCAGCCTGGGCTGCAGTTCCAGCAGCGGGTCGCGGCCGCTGGCCTGCTGCAGCTTCTGCACCGCCGACCAGGTGCCCAGATAGCCTTCCAGCTGTGCCAGGTTCCACTCCAGGTCGATGGCGAAGGCCGGCACCGCGATGCGCGCGAAGGGCGGCTGGATGTCCCGGTAGCCGGCATCGACACTGGCGCGGCCGGCGGGCCAGTAGCCACCCAGGGTGTTCCAGTAGAAGTCGTCGAGCAGCGCGTCCAGCGCGTCGTCGATGCGCAACAGGCTGTAGCACCAGGCGCAGAACAGCCCGCCGGGGCGCAGCAGGCGACGCGTCTCGGCGAAAAACTCGGGAGTGGCGAACCAGTGCAGGGCCTGGGCCACCACGATCAGGTCGAGGCTGGCAGCGCTCAGCGGCTGGGCGCCGGCATCGGCGGCGAAACAGCCGATTCCGGCGAGGTCGGGGGCCGCGCGCAACTGCTCCGGGCTGCCGTCGCAGGCCAGTACCTGCTGGAAGCGCCCGAGCAGCGGGCGGCTGGCCTGGCCGTTGCCGCAGGCGATGTCCAGCGCCCGTTCGCGCCCCGGGCTATTGGCGGCCAGCCAGTCGAACAGGGCCTCGGGGTATTGCGGGCGAAAGCTGGCGTAGGCATCGGCGCGGTTGCCGAACAGGCGGGTGATTTCGCTCATGGATGCTCGCGGGTCAGCTGGGGCGATAGCGCATGCGGGTGCCGAACTGCATGGACAGGAGGATTTCCTCGGGGGCCAGCGCCGCGGGGAAGTAGGCGCCGGAGATCTGCGCGTGGGCGATGCTGGCGCCTTCGAGGTTGGCCTCGCGCAGGTCCAGGCCGCGCAGGTCGGCACCGCGGAAGTAGGCGTCGGCGAAGTCGATGTGGCTGGCGTCCAGCAGGCGCAGGTCGAGGCCGCGGAAGTCGCCGCCGCGCAGGTCGATCAGGCCGTCCTTGGGTTTGTGCCGGTTGAACTCGGCGACTTTCTCGTCACGCAGCAGGCGGTACAGCGGATTGTCCAGCTGGCGGGGTTGGCTCATGGCATGCCTCCGTTCAGGGCCTGCCGGCAGTATAGAGCAGCCCCGCCGGGCCGCGCTCAGAGGCCTGGCAGACGCTGGCGGATGCTCTCGATCAGGCCGTCCAGGCTGGCCGCCTGGTGGGTGTCGACGCGGCGGCTGTGGGCCTGCTCGTCGGCGCTCAGCGGGTCGCGGCTGGCCTGCTGGGCCTGGATCACTTCCAGGGTGGCGTCGGACGGGTCGCTGCCCTCGGCCTGGCGCTGCTGCAGCCAGGCGGCGATCACTTCCTGCGGGGCCTGGCAGTCGAGGATCAGGAAGGGCGCGCCGTTGTGCTCGGCGACCTGCCAGGCGGCGGCACGCTGCTCATGCTTGAGGTAGGCGGCGTCCAGCACCACCGGGAAGCCGGCGTGCAGGGCGCTTTCCGCCAGCTGGTGCAGGCGCTGGTAGGTGGCGGCGCTGGCCTCGGCACTGTAGATGCCGCCGTTCAGGCTGCCCCTGGCCGCGTCCGGCTGCTCGCCGAACAGGCGCTTGCGCTCGACGTCCGAGCGCAGGCGGATGGCGCCCAGGGCCTCGACCAGGCGCAGGGCCACCTGGCTCTTGCCGACGGCGGAGACGCCGCTGGTGATGGCCAGGAAGGGCGTCGGGATGGCGCTGTAGCTTTCCGCCAGGTTGGCGTAGTTGCGGTACTGGCGCAGGGTGGCGGCCTTCTGCACGGCGTCGCTCTGGTGCGCCAGGCTGAACAGCGCGACCTTGGCGCGGACCAGCGCGCGATAGGCCTTGTAGAAGTTGAGCAGTTCCAGTGCCGCATAGTCGCCGCTGTATTCCAGCCAGGCGCTGACGAAGCGCCGCGACAGCGCCTTGAGACCACGGTCTTCCAGGTCCATGGCGAGGAAGGCGGCATCCGAGGCGATGTCGATCAGGCGGAACGGCTCGTTGAACTCGATGCAGTCGAACAGCACCACCTGGCCGTCCAGCAGGGTGGCGTTGCCCAGGTGCAGGTCGCCGTGGCACTCGCGGATCGAACCACCCGCCGCACGCTGGGCCAGCAGCGGCTCCAGGCGGGTGATGTTGGCCTCGGTCCAGGCCTCCAGGGCCTCGAGCTGGCGCAGGTCGGCGGCGTCGCTGAGGAACGGGCGGATCTGCTCGAAGTTCTGCCGCATCGGCGCGACGATGGCCTGCGCCGAGCACAGCGGGTGCGCGCTCGGCACGGCCGGGGTGCGCGCGTGGAAGTCGGCGATCTGCCGGGCCAGGGCGTCGATGTGCGCCGGGGTCAGCTCGCCGCGTGCCTGCACGGCACTGAGCAGCTGGCTCTGTGGGAACTGGCGCATCTTCAGCACGTATTCGATGGCGGCGCCGTCGCCACCCAGCCGCGGCGCATCCTCGCTGCCGGTGATCGGCAGCACCTCGAGGTACAGGCCCTCGGTCAGGCGCTGGTTGAGGCGCAGCTCCTCGCCGCAGAAGTGCCGGCGCTGTTCCAGGGCGGTGAAGTCGAGGAAGCCGAAGTTGACCGGCTTCTTGATCTTGTAGGCGAAGGGGCCGGTGAGCAGCACCCAGGAGATGTGCGTCTCGATCACCTGGAATCCTTCCACCGGGTGGGGGTAGAGGGCCGGGTTCTGCAGGGCGGCAATCAGGGCTTGGCTCACGGTCTTTCCTTGCGCTTCGGTATCGATGAGAGGCCGCATTATGGCCGCTGTGAGGCACTCTGCAAACCGCCGGGGCGCGCCTGTTGGGGGCACGCAAAGTGCGTATAATGCCGCGCCATGACTCGTTCCCGTACCCCCCGCAAAGGCGCCAAGCGCCGCGCCACTGGCCGTTCCTGGCTGGGCTGGCTGTTCAAGCTGTCGCTGGTCGGCCTGGTGCTGCTGGCCGCGTTCGCTGTGTACCTGGATGCCGTGGTGCAGGAGAAATTCTCCGGCAAGCGCTGGACGGTGCCGGCCAAGGTCTATGCGCGGCCGCTGGAGCTGTTCGTCGGCCAGAAGCTGAGCAAGCAGGACTTCCTCACCGAGCTGGATGCCCTCGGCTATCGCCGCGAAGGCGCGGCCAACGGCCCGGGCGCGGCGGCGGTGAACGGCAACCTGGTCGACCTGCACACCCGCGGCTTCCAGTTCTACGAAGGCAACGAGCCGGCGCAGCGGGTGCGGGTGAAGTTCTCCGGCGACTACGTGGCCGGCCTGACCCAGGGCAGCGGCGCCAACCTCGCCGTGGCGCGCCTGGAGCCGTTGCTGATCGGCGGCCTGTACCCGGCGCACCACGAGGACCGCATCCTGATCAAGCTGGATCAGGTGCCGCCCTATCTGGTCGAGACCCTGGTGGCGGTCGAGGACCGCGAGTTCTTCAACCACTTCGGCGTGTCGCCCAAGGGCATCGCCCGCGCCGTGTGGATCAACGCCAGCGCCGGCCAGCTGCGCCAGGGCGGCAGCACCCTGACCCAGCAGCTGGTGAAGAATTTCTACCTGACCAGCGAGCGCAGCCTCAGTCGCAAGCTTACCGAGGCCATGATGGCGGTGCTGCTGGAGCTGCACTACGCCAAGCAGGAAATCCTCGAGGCCTATCTCAACGAGGTGTTCCTCGGTCAGGACGGCCAGCGTGCCGTGCACGGCTTCGGCCTGGCCAGCCAGTACTTCTTCGGCCAGCCGCTGGGCGAGCTCAAGCTGGAGCAGGTGGCGCTGCTGGTCGGCATGGTCAAGGGGCCGACCTACTACAATCCGCGGCGTAACCCCGAGCGCGCGCTGGAGCGGCGCAACCTGGTGCTCGACCTGCTGGCGCAGCAGGGGGTGGTGAGCGTCGAGGTGGCCGAGGCGGCCAAGCGCAAGCCGCTGGGCGTGACCAAGCGCGGCAGCCTGGCCGACAGCTCCTTCCCGGCCTTCCTCGATCTGGTCAAGCGCCAGCTGCGCGAGGATTACCGCGAGGAGGACCTGACCGAAGAAGGCCTGCGCATCTTCACCAGCTTCGACCCGATCCTGCAGCTCAAGGCCGAGTCGGCGCTGTCCGAGACCTTCAAGCGCCTGTCCGGGCGGCAGGGGCTGGACGAAGTCGAGGCGGCCATGGTCGTGACCAATCCGGAAACCGGTGAAGTTCAGGCCCTGCTCGGCAGTCGCCAGCCGCGCTTCGCCGGCTTCAACCGGGCGCTGGACGCCAACCGGCCGATCGGCTCGCTGATCAAGCCGGCCGTCTACCTCACCGCCCTGGAGCGGCCCAGCCAGTACACCCTGACCAGCTGGCTGGAGGACACGCCGTTCTCCATCAAGGGCCAGGACGGCCAGGTCTGGCGCCCGCAGAACTATGACCGCAAGGCCCACGGCACCATCTACCTGTATCAGGGGCTGGCCAACTCCTACAACCTGTCGACCGCCAAGCTCGGCCTGGAACTGGGCGTGCCCAATGTGCTCAAAACCCTTGAGCGCCTCGGTGTCGAGCGCGAGTGGCCAGCCTATCCGTCGATGCTGCTGGGCGCGGGCGCGCTGAGCCCGCTGGAAGTGGCGACCATGTATCAGACCCTGGCCAACGGCGGCTTCAATACGCCGCTGCGCGGTATTCGCAGCGTTCTGGCCGCCGATGGCGAGCCGCTCAAGCGTTACCCCTTCCAGATTCAGCAGCGTTTCGATCCGGGGGCCATCTACCTGGTGCAGAACGCCATGCAGCGGGTGATGCGCGAAGGCACCGGGCGCTCGGTCTACAGCCAGCTGCCGGCCAGCCTGACCCTGGCTGGTAAGACCGGTACCAGCAACGACTCGCGCGACAGCTGGTTCGCCGGCTTCAGCCAGGATCTGCTGGCCGTGGTGTGGATGGGGCGTGACGACAACGGCAAGACGCCGCTGACCGGCGCCACCGGTGCCCTGCAGTTGTGGACAGGTTTCATGAAGAAGGCCGATCCGCTGCCGCTGGACATGCCGATGCCGGACAATGTCACACCGGCCTGGGTGGATGCCTACAGCGGTCAGGGTTCGGCAGCGGGCTGCCCGAATGCGGTGCAGATGCCCTACATCCGTGGCAGTGAGCCGGCGCCGGGGCAACCCTGCGGCATGCTCGACGCGCCGGCGGACAACGTGATGGACTGGGTGCGCGGTTGGCTCAATTGAATCCGCTCGAGTGAGGAAGTAAATGGCTAAGTGGTGGATGTGCGTTGCAGTGGCGATGACCGTGTTGTCGGGCTGTGCCAGTGTGCCCAGGGGTTCGATTCCCGTGGTGGATGCCAGCGGTCGCCTGATCGAGGATGAGCAGGGCGCCTACGCTGCCTCGGCGGTGCAGCCGACTCCGGCGCAGGCGCAGAGCCTGCCGCAGGATTCCGGCGTAGTGGTGATGGTGCCGGGCGGTGTGTCTTCCGCGCCCTTGCAGACCTATCCGGATGGCAGCAGTGCCACTCCGGCTACCTATGAGGCGGCGCCGCTGAGCAGCGCGCCCCTGCCGGCCACCGGAGGCTATCAGCCGCCCGTAGCCCCCAGCATGCCCAGTGGCATTCCCTCCGGTGGCGCTCTGGCCGCCGACGAGCAGCTGGACGGCCCGGTGCTGGCGCTGCTCACCACCGCCCAGCAACAGCAGGGGGGTGGCGATCTGAATGGCGCCGCTTCCAGCCTGGAGCGCGCTCAGCGCATCGCCCCGCGCGAGCCGCAGGTGCTCTACCGACTGGCCGAGGTGCGCCTGGCCCAGGGTGACGCCGCGCAGGCGGAGCAGCTCGCCCGTCGTGGCCTGACCTATGCCAGTGGCCGGCCGGCCCTGCAGGCCGGACTGTGGGGCCTGATCGCCCAGGCCCGCGAGCGCCAGGGCGACCCGGCCGGTGCGGCGCAGGCTCGTGAGCGGGCGCGGGTCAGTCTCTGATGGATAAGCGGGTGCCGGAGCTGGCCGATCAGTTGCTGTTGATCGAGCGCGAGTTGCGCATGCTGGGCTGGTGGCAGGCCGAAGCCCCGTCGGCTGAGGCGCTGGCCAGCCAGCAACCCTTCTGCGTCGATACCCTGGCCTTCGAGGCCTGGTTGCAGTGGGTGTTCCTGCCGAGGATGCGCAGCATTCTGGAGTCGAGCGCTCCGTTGCCTGCGGCTTCCGGCATTCTGCCGATGGCGGAGGAGAGTTTTCGCGGGCGGGAAGGTGAGGCGAGGGCGCTGCTGGCGGCGCTGGGCGAGTTCGACCGGCTGATCGGGGGCGCTCACTAAGAGCGCCCCGAGCGCCGGGATCTTATTTGCAGTTCTCGGCGATCGCCTTCTCGGTTTCGGCGATGCGGGCCTGGCGCTCTTCCTCGGTCAGGCGGCGCACTTCGCCTTTTTCCTCGATGCGCACGCGCGGGTTGTTCTGCAGCTGGGACAGGTTGGTGCGCACGCTCTCGCAGTATTTCTTGCGCTCCGCCTCCTGCTTGGCCACATCTTCCTTGACCTTGGCGTCGATGCTTTCCTGCTCGCTATCCTCAGCCGGTGCTGCGGCCTGCGGCTTCTTCTCGCTGTTGAGCTTGGGCTGGGTGATGTTCGGGTTGACCTCGGCGGCCTGCTGGCCCTCTGGCGGCTGTGAGCCGAAGTGGACATTGCCCTGGGCATCCACCCACTTGTAAATCTGCCCGGCCGTAGCTCCGGTGCTCAGGGCGAGCAGTACACTGCACGCGAGAATCATGCGACGCATGTCATTTCCTTTTATCGGCGGCAAAACCTGCCGGTTACTATAACCAAAACTGCTGAATCTTCATCCTGCTCCGCGTCACAAGCCAGAAACTGGGGCGGATGGCTTGACTTGGCGTTCAGTAATCCGAACAATCGGGCACTTCCTGCTGTAGTGGGGTCCGCCGCAAGCGTCCCTCAGCTCAGTGGAAAAAGGCGCTACCCGTGCCGACCCCCGTTACACCCGCAACGCGTTACCTCGCGCTGGGAAGGAAAGGCTCCGCAAGATTGGGCCGTTCCGCTACTCGTCAGGCAGACCCCTGCACTATCCGCGACCACAGTCGCGCCTGTCCGCTGACCGGTAAGACCTACTCAAAGGACCACTCGTTGTCGGGTGGTGATCTGGCGTTCTAGAGGTGAACAACGTGGAGCTTTTATCCGGCGCTGAAATGGTCGTCCGCTCGCTGCGCGACGAAGGCGTTAAGTACATCTATGGGTACCCGGGCGGTGCCCTCCTGCACATCTACGATGCCCTGTTCAAAGAACCGGAAGTGACGCATATCCTGGTTCGTCACGAGCAGGCTGCCACTCACATGGCCGACGGCTACGCTCGCGCCACCGGCAAGGCCGGTGTGGTGCTGGTGACGTCCGGCCCGGGGGCGACCAATGCCATTACCGGCATTGCCACCGCCTACATGGACTCCATTCCGATGGTGGTGCTGTCCGGCCAGGTGCCGAGCCGCATGGTGGGTACCGATGCCTTCCAGGAAACCGACATGGTCGGTATCTCGCGCCCCATCGTGAAGCACAGCTTCATCATCAAGCATCCTTCGGAAATCCCTGAAGTGATGAAAAAGGCGTTCTACATCGCCCAGTCCGGTCGTCCAGGCCCGGTGGTCGTGGATATTCCCAAGGACATGACCAACCCGGCCGAGAAGTACGAGTACAGCTACCCGAAGAAGGCCAAGCTGCGCTCCTACAATCCGGCGACTCGTGGTCACTCCGGGCAGATCCGCAAGGCCGTGGAGATGATTCTCGCCGCCAAGCGTCCGATCCTTTATTCCGGTGGCGGCGTGATCATGGGCAACGCCTCGGCGCAGCTCACAGAGCTGGCCAAGCTGCTCAACCTGCCGGTGACCAATACCCTGATGGGCCTCGGCGCCTTCCCGGGCAGCGATCGCCAGTTCGTCGGCATGCTCGGCATGCACGGCAGCTACACCGCCAACCTGGCCATGCACCACTCCGACGTGATCCTGGCCGTCGGCGCGCGCTTCGATGACCGCGTGATCAACGGCGAGACGGCGGCCAAGTTCTGCCCGAATGCCAAGGTCATCCACATCGACATCGACCCGGCCTCGATCTCCAAGACCGTCAAGGCCGATATCCCGATCGTCGGTCCGGTCGACAGCGTGCTGACCGAGATGGTCGCTATTCTCAAGGAAATGGGCGAGACCCCGAACAAGGACACCGTCGCCAGCTGGTGGAAGCAGATCGACGAGTGGCGCGGCGAGGGTCGTCTGTTCCCCTACAACGAGGGCGACGGCAGCATCATCAAGCCGCAGACCGTGATCGAAACCCTGTGGGAAGTGACTAAGGGCGACGCCTTCGTCAGCTCCGACGTCGGCCAGCACCAGATGTTCGCGGCGCAGTACTACCGCTTCAACAAGCCCAACCGCTGGATCAACTCCGGTGGCCTCGGCACCATGGGCTTCGGTCTGCCGGCGGCGATGGGCGTCAAGCTGAACTTCCCGGACGATGACGTGGCCTGCGTCACCGGTGAGGGCAGCATCCAGATGAACATCCAGGAGCTGTCGACCTGCCTGCAGTACGACCTGCCGGTGAAGATCATCAACCTGAACAACGGTGCCCTCGGCATGGTCCGCCAGTGGCAGGACATGCAGTACAACAGCCGTTACTCGCACTCCTACATGGAATCGCTGCCGGACTTCGTCAAGCTGGCCGAGTCCTATGGTCACGTGGGCATGCGCATCACCGACCTGAAGGATCTCAAGCCGAAGATGGAAGAGGCCTTCGCCATGAAGAACCGTCTGGTGTTCCTCGACATCGCCGTGGATACCAGCGAGCACGTGTACCCGATGCAGATTCGCGAAGGTGCCATGCGTGACATGTGGCTGAGCAAGACGGAGCGGACCTGACCATGCGCCATATCATCTCCCTGTTGCTGGAAAACGAGCCTGGCGCCCTGTCGCGCGTGGTCGGCCTGTTCTCTCAGCGCAACTACAACATCGAAAGCCTGACCGTGGCGCCGACCGAGGACCCGACCCTGTCGCGTCTGACGCTGACCACCGTCGGTCACGACGACGTGATCGAGCAGATCACCAAGAACCTCAACAAGCTGATCGAAGTGGTCAAGCTGGTTAACCTGTCGGAGAGCGCCCATATCGAGCGCGAGCTGATGCTGGTGAAGGTCAAGGCCACCGGCGCCCAGCGCGCCGAGGTCAAGCGCACCACCGACATCTTCCGCGGGCAGATCGTCGACGTGACCAGCAGCGTCTACACCATCCAGCTGGCCGGTACCAGCGACAAGCTGGACAGCTTCATCCAGGCCATCGGCACCGCGTCGATCCTGGAGACGGTGCGCAGTGGTGTGACCGGCATCGCGCGGGGTGACAAGGTGCTGAGCATCTGATCGCCGTGCTGCAGAAAAAGCCCCGCCTGGTGCGGGGCTTTTTTATGGCTGGCGATTCCAGAAGGCGGCGATCAGCGGGTCCTTGAGGCGCCTGTGCAGGGCGAACAGGCCGATGTCATAGGCGGTCAGCGGCGGCTGGATATCGTAGAGGCGGATGCGCGCGGTCAGCGGGCTGTTGTCCAACACGATCTGCGGCACCACGCCGATGCCGAACCCCAGGCTCACCATGCTGACGATGGCCTCGTTGCCGCTGACCTGGGCATAGATGCGCGGCTTGATGTTGTGGCTTTTCAGCCAGCGGTCGGTGCGCGTGCGGGCCAGACCTTCTTCCGAGAGGATCAGCGGCACGTCCTTCCAGCTTTCGGCGCTGGGCTGCCTGAGCTGCTCTTCGCTCAGCAGTTGCGGCGATTGTGGGCCGATGAAGCGCAGCTCGGAGCGGGCGATGGGCTGGAACGCGACGTCGGCCGGCAGGCTGTCCGGGCGCGCGCCGATGGCGAGGTCCTCCAGCTCCTGCTGCACGCGCTCGACGGCCTTGGCCGGATCGCCGGTGTGCAGCTTCATCTCGATGCGCGGGTAGTTCTGCCGGAAGCTGCTGAGGATGTCGTACAGGAAGCTGTAGCTGGCGGTGACCGAGCAATATAGGGAGAGTTCGCCGTGCAGGACCAGCTGGTCCTGCTTGAAGGCCTGGCGGATGGCCTGCCAGCCGTTCATGACCTCCTGAGCGTATTGACGAAACTGCTGGCCTTCACGGGTCAGGCGCACCGAACGGTTGTCGCGCATGAACAGCGGGGCGCCGAGTTCGTCTTCGAGTTGCTTGATGCTGCGGCTGAGGGCCGAGGGGCTGACATGCTGTTCGCGGCTGGTTTTGCCGAAGTGCAGGTTGTCTGCCAAAGAAAGAAAAAGCCTGAGGGCGTGGCTGTCCATGGTCGTTTCATATATCGGCACGTTGTATTGCAAATATATCATTTTACGCAATGGAGAGGATCGCTTAAGGTGCCTCCGTAGCGGTGCTATGCACCTCACCCCACACGTTTCAGAAGAGCCAAGACCATGAAAGTTTATTACGACAAAGACTGCGACCTCTCCATCATCCAGGGCAAGAAAGTCGCCGTGATCGGCTACGGCTCCCAGGGCCACGCCCAGGCGTGCAACCTGAAGGACTCCGGCGTCGACGTCACCATCGGTCTGCGCAAGGGCTCCGCTACCGTCGCCAAGGCCGAGGCCCACGGCCTGAAGGTCACCGACGTGGCCACCGCCGTCGCCAATGCCGACCTGGTCATGATCCTGACCCCGGACGAGTTCCAGGGTCGCCTGTACAAGGAAGAGATCGAGCCGAACATCAAGAAGGGCGCCACCCTGGCCTTCTCCCACGGCTTCTCCATCCACTACAACCAGGTCGTGCCGCGTGCTGATCTCGACGTGATCATGATCGCGCCGAAGGCCCCGGGCCACACCGTGCGCTCCGAGTTCGTCCGTGGCGGCGGCATCCCTGACCTGATCGCTGTCTACCAGGACGCTTCCGGCAACGCCAAGAACGTCGCGCTGTCCTACGCCTGCGGCGTCGGCGGCGGTCGTACCGGCATCATCGAGACCACCTTCAAGGACGAGACCGAGACCGACCTGTTCGGCGAGCAGGCCGTTCTCTGCGGCGGTTGCGTGGAGCTGGTCAAGGCCGGTTTCGATACCCTGGTCGAAGCCGGCTACGCTCCGGAAATGGCCTACTTCGAGTGCCTGCACGAGCTGAAGCTGATCGTCGACCTGATGTTCGAAGGCGGCATCGCCAACATGAACTACTCGATCTCCAACAACGCCGAGTACGGCGAGTACGTGACCGGCCCGGAGGTGATCAACGCCGAGTCCCGCGCCGCCATGCGCAACGCCCTGAAGCGCATCCAGAACGGCGAGTACGCCAAGATGTTCATCACCGAAGGTGCGGCCAACTACCCGTCCATGACCGCCTACCGCCGCAACAATGCCGCCCATGGCATCGAAGTGGTCGGTGAGAAGCTGCGCGCCATGATGCCGTGGATCGCTGCCAACAAGATCGTCGACAAGGCCAAGAACTAAGGCCGGTCGATGTTCACAAAGAACGCGGCTTAGGCCGCGTTTTTTTATGCCCGGTCGGGCTTCTGGTATAAAGCCCACTCGTCTAACCGTGGCGCCGACGAACCTGTGTCGGCGACGTCGGTCGAAGTCCCATCCAATCGCTGCAAGGTGTTGTTCATGAACGAACGTCCCGAGGATTCCGGCAAGGCCCCCGAGCCGGAGAGCCTGTTGCCCATCGATGAGCACGTGGAGGAAGGCCAGGACGCCGAGGGCCGCAAGGTCCGCCACCGTGGCATCTACCTGCTGCCCAACCTGTTCACCACGGCGGCGCTGTTCTCCGGCTTCTACGCCATCATCAATGGCATGAGCGGCCAGTTCGACCACGCTGCCATCGCCATCTTCGTTGCCATGGTGCTCGATGGCCTCGATGGCCGCGTCGCACGCCTGACCAATACGCAGAGCGCCTTCGGCGCCGAGTACGACTCGCTGTCGGACATGGTCGCCTTTGGCGTCGCCCCGGCGCTGGTCGCCTTCGAGTGGGCGCTGGGCAGCCTGGGCAAGGTCGGCTGGATGGTCGCCTTCATCTATGTGGCGGGTGCAGCGTTGCGTCTGGCGCGCTTCAATACCATGGTCGGCAAGGCCGACAAGCGCTACTTCATCGGTCTGGCCAGCCCGGCGGCTGCTGCGGTGGTCGCGGGAACCGTGTGGGCCTTCAGTGACTTCGGCATCAAGGGCTCGAACATGGCCTTCGTGGTCGCCCTGCTGGTGGCTGCCGCCGGCTGCCTGATGGTCAGCAACATCAAGTACCACAGCTTCAAGGACCTGGACCTCAAGGGGCGCGTGCCCTTCGTCGCCATCCTCATCGTGGTGCTGGTGTTCGCCGTGGTGTTCAGCGACCCGCCGCGCATCCTGTTGCTGATCTTCCTCGCCTACGCGGCCTCCGGCCCCGTGCAATATTTGTTGCAACTGCGTCGCCGCAAAGTGGCCGAGTGATGTAATTTCCTCGCGGCTCCGCGGTCTATTGGCGCATCAGTCGTCCAGGCCGTGGAGCCTTCCATGCTCATCAAGTCCCCTCCCGCGTCCGCCGCGCGCGAATGCGAAATCACCCCCGAAGCCATCTACCTTTCCCGTCGCCGTTTCATGGCTGCCGCCGGTGGCGCTCTTGCCATGGGCGTCTTGCCCACGCATGCGCAAACCGGGCGCTATGTGGATGTGGAAAGCGGTCCTATGCCCGCCTGGTTCACCGAGAAGCTGCCGGATGTGCGCTGGCAGGCCGTGACGGCAGGCGAGGAGGCGCTGACGCCCTACACCGATGTTACCCGCTACAACAACTTCTACGAGTTTGGCACCAACAAGGGCGACCCGGCCCGCTATGCCGGCATGCTGGAAGTCGAGCCCTGGTCGGTGATGATCGACGGCGAGGTGGCCAAGCCCGGTCCGGTGTCGCTGGAGCAATTGGTGCAGCCCCATCGTCTGGAGGAGCGTATCTACCGTCTGCGCTGCGTCGAGGCCTGGTCCATGGTCATTCCCTGGCTCGGTTTTCCCCTGGCCGAGTTGCTCAAGCGTGCCGAGCCGACTGGCAATGCCAGGTACGTCCGCTTCGAGACCAAGGTCGCACCGGAACAGATGGCTGGGGTGCGCTCGGGCTTTTCGCTGATCGACTGGCCCTATGTCGAGGGGCTACGCCTGGATGAGGCCATGCATCCGTTGACCATCATGGCGGTCGGTCTCTATGGGCGCGTGCTGCCCAACCAGAACGGCGCGCCGCTGCGTCTGGTGGTGCCCTGGAAGTATGGCTTCAAGAGTATCAAGTCGATCGTGCGCATCAGCCTGATCGCCGAGCAGCCGCGAACCACCTGGGAGAGTCTGGCGCCGGATG